>CALFDA010000001.1 GCA_937950605.1 uncultured PS1 clade bacterium
CTCTACCAACTGAGCTATTCCCGCATAAATCGCGGATTATAGTGTGCCTTTATCTAAGTGTCAAGTCGAATGTTTTTATACCCTCTTTAAGGTATATAAATCCTGAATATAAAGTTAGTAGGGTTGCAAACAATAATAGACTAACTCCAATTTCAAAACTAGGTAAACCAAAAAATGGTTGTTGATAAAGTAGAAATAAAATTGCAAAAATTTGTACAAAGGTTTTTACCTTACCAATAAAAGAAACATTAACCGTTGAGCGTTGACCAATTGTTCCCATCCATTCTCTTAATGCGGATACTAAAATTTCCCTAGAAATAATAATTAAGGCGCAAATGCTGATGTACCAATGAGAATTGTTAGGGTAGAAGTCAACTAGTAAAACTAATGCGGTTGAAACCATTAATTTGTCCGCAACGGGGTCTAAAAATGCTCCTAATTTTGAGGTCATGTCTAGTTTTCTTGCTAAATAACCATCTAAATAATCCGTAATACTGATCAATGCATAAACTCCAGTTAAGCAAAAATTAAACCAAGTAAAAATAGGGGTTGGACTATAACTTGGTTGTAAATAATACAAAGCCACAAACGCTGGAATTAGCATAATTCGTGATAAAGTTAAAATATTAGGTAGTATTACCATAAAGCAAGCATTCTATAAGAATTTACGAAAGATGAAACGAATATGGCGCGCTCGGCAGGAGTCGAACCTGCAACCGCTCGGTTCGTAGCCGAGTACTCTATCCAGTTGAGCTACGAGCGCTTGTTTTAAAAACAGTGAAATGGTTTTTGTTATTTGCCATTTACAACAACACAAAAACGCTACTTGATGCAAAGCCTTGTATTTCACATTTTTTAAGCAACATACAAAACTAAAAACCACTATGCTATTTGCTTGTGTATAAAATAATATCACCTAAAAAACAAATAATATTAGCTAAGCAATGTATCGGGCGAAATTATACGCATAATTTTTGAATAATTTGCTCTAATTTTGCGATTCTTGAGCCTTTAAATAGGATAGTGGCATTTTTGTGTTGCTTGAGTGTTGATAGCAATTCTTCTTTGTTGTCAAAGTTATGCACGCCATAATCAGATTGGTAACTATATATATAATCGATATTTAATGATTTGGCGAACATACCAATTTGTATGTGATATTGATGAGATTGCGCGCCTAATTCTGCCATTTGTCCAAGCACTGCAACATTCTCTCCAGCAAAGTTATTTAACACCTCTAACGCATATTTAACAGAGCTTGGGCTAGCGTTATAAGTATCATCAATAATTGTTGGTTTAGTTTGTCGAATGATATTGAGTCTGCCTTTTTCAGCTTGGGTGTTTTGTAAACCTTGCTTGATAGTATTAATATCAATGCCAAGTGCGTAAGCACAACTAGCAGCAGCTAGTGCATTTTCAATGTTATGCGTGCCGATTAATTGTAATTGGACATTGATTTTTTTATCAAAAATATTTAAATCAAATGTGTTGTTTTTTATATCAGTGGCAAACACATCTGCACCATCACCAAAATATATATCACCTGTAAAAGACGTTTTGGTGTTGACTATATTTTTTGAATATGGACTATAAATTTCACCTTTGGCTTTGACTAGATTGTCAAACCCACCGAACTCACCGATATGCGCATCAAGCGTGTTGGTTACTAACGCAATATCAGGATTTGCTATTTGGCGTAGATATGCAATTTCATTGGTATGATTTGCACCCATTTCAATAACTGCATAACGCTGGTTTCTATCTAGTTTAAGCAAAGTCATTGGCACGCCAAGATGATTGTTAAGGTTGCCTTTGGTGGCTAAAGTTGGTGCTTTTAATTGAAGAATGTTTTTGAGCATATTTTTAGTAGTAGTTTTGCCATTGCTACCAGTTATGCCAATTACCTGTGGTTTGATTTGCTGAAGATGCCACTTGGCAATTTGTGCTAGTGCCGTTTCGGTGTTTTTGACTAAAAGTTTAGGTAATTGAGTGCTAACATTTTGCGATACAATAACCGCTTTTGCGCCCATTTTTTCAGAGTTGTCTACAAAATCATGTCCATCAAAGTTTTTGCCTTCAAGTGCTAGAAAAACCCCTCCTTGCATTGATTGTCGCGTATCAGTATACAAACCACAAACATCAACTTTAACAACAGAAGTTTTAGCAATATTGAGAATAGAACAGAGTTGATGTGTATCAGTATTTAGCATATTTGTTATTTATATAAAAATAACTTGAGTTTTTGCTAAAAGTTTATCAGGTTTGCCCTCAACTGATAGCCTCTGTCATGTTAGCCCCCTTAAAACTTCCAAAAGTACATAAGCATACTTTTGGAACAGTTTTCTTAATTTTTATTGTATCCGAAATCACCTCTCGATAATAATGCTTTTTTCCAGAAATTTTCTCGATTTATGACTATTGAATCTTCGGTTTTCATTGGTAAATATTCTAAAAGGGTTAATTGAAAATTCTCTTTGGCATAATCAAATCCATGTTCTTTAATTAATTTT
>CALFDA010000002.1 GCA_937950605.1 uncultured PS1 clade bacterium
TAAAAATTGGTTCTTGGCGATACTCCTGTATCGTGTTCTTGTATTGACTTTAGAGAAAACTCTTGCATAAGGCATACGTAAAAAGCTGTGGAATTTGTCCAAGTCTTTGCTCTTATCTAGCATGTTGTTATGCTTAATTGCTGCTAAGTGCACAGCTTTTGATTTTGCTATGTGTTTTGCTGGTTTGCTGCAATAGTCTTTGTCTATATAAACCGCACCTTGTTTTGGACAAACATGTTGTATGTCTTTAACATCACTAATATTAGCTGGCGTTGTAGATGCTTTGTTGATTAAGACAGATTGCATATCAACACTCACGTGGCGTTTATATCTATACCAATATTTGTTTCTGCCTTTGCAACCAATTTTAGCTTGTTTATCAATGGCAAGCTTAGACAGAATTTTGTTATTAAGCCTGTCATGTTTTTGTTGAATTGCCTTATCTTTTGCTTTTCATAGATTAGATTTGGCAATTATGGAACTAGCATCAATAAAGGTAAAAACCTCGCTAATCAAACCATGAGATTGTAGTTGGTCTCGCATACGAAAGAATACAAAACTTAACTTGTTAGTGCCGATGCGTTTTCTTGCTCTGCTGATGGTGTTATGATAAGGGCTCTTTTGTCCTAGCGTAAAATCATAAAACCATTTGCCAGCGTTATTTTCACGTAAAAATCGCTCACACTCTATATCGGATAAGTCTTCCATAAATTGTAGCAGTAAAGCATAAAACCAAGACACAATACCAAACCCCTTGCTGTCTACTTCTTTTTTGCTTCCCTTTAAGGATTTAGTCACAAAATCTTGGTTTAATACTTTTTTGAAAAAAACGCTAATTATGAGATTTATCTACCAAATCATCTAAATTTAGCATTTCTGTTTGATAGTTCATATTTGCATACTTGGTTTAAATGAGATGGTGGTAATTTTAAGGATAACGAGCAATTATTTTGTGGTGTTTTGAGGTGGTTTCATAATCTTATCGGCAATCGCGTGCATTATGGTGTGCACTTCTTGCAACAAGCCCTTATTTGCTGATGTGGAGCAGTGCCACCTTCTTCGCGTCTAATACCTATCCATTGGCGCGTATTCTTTGGCGTAAAGTGGTTATTTTTTAACCACATTTGCATCGGCTTAATTTTGAGTTCTTCCGTGCACCATTTCATTTTTACATTTGGAAACATGCCTTTGCGTTTGACAAAGGCTAGCATGCCATAATGTTCGGCACTTGGCATTTGTTGAAATAGATCATCAGTGTCATTGGGATAGGTTTTATTCAATGCGCAGGCTTTGAGTTCGTGAAATTCAAACTTAAATCTAGCACATAGACGCTTGACTATGTCTATGCGTTTATCCCACCCATCGCGCGCCCAGCCAGTATTAAAATAGCAAACATGCCAGGTGTCTTTTTTAAAAAATGCTGGGTCTTGCTGTCGCAGTTTATCAATGACTAATAGCATAGCCAATGAGTCGTTGTCGCCTGATGTTGATATTATGTTGTTTGTCATTTACCTACCCTTGTTTTTATTCCTTACTACAATATGGCAAGTTCTATTAAACCTATCATCATCAGTGCCAATCCAGTTTATTACTTTTTTACACCTGTCAAATTCAGCTTTGTTTGCAAATTGTATGACATAGCCGCCTTGTTCAAAGTCTTCTGTTTGTGGGTTATGTTGTATTTGGGATTGTTTTTTGTGCATTATGCATCACCAACAAACTCATAATCACCTGCGAAACCCATCCATCTTGATTTGCATGTGTTTGTTCGATTGTGATTATTTAGTCAATGCCATGGTTGTTATAATCTCTAGCCTTGGTAATGCTTTGGATAGGTTGCTTGTTTTGAGAGCCAAAACAAGCAACGGCGGATAATCTAGCTTTTGGTTAATTTGGTCTCTGTGCTTATTTGCTTGAGGTAATTCAGTCTGGTGTCACTCAAAGCAATGTTTAATCCACTGTTTAAGTTTTGGTCTTGATTAAGATCATCATTGGTTAGTAGATCTATATCAACATAGAATCTCCAGATTGCAAAATCGATGCCGTTTGTATATTTGAACAAGCCGTTGAGTAGTCTGATGTGTAGTTTATGCATTTGCTGTTCTCCGTGTTTTGTTAAGATCACCCAAAATCTCAGCTAATTGCTGAGTAAAAAATTGGTGCATATCAGTCTCATCAACTCTTTGGCTTGCTAGCTCCCGCAGGCATTTGTTTACTAGTGCAATCAAAATATGTTTATTTGCCTTGGTTTGTTGTTGTGCTGTGTTAATCGCAAGGCTACTTAGTCCAAACTTCTTAAGACAATCAATGGATTGTTTATGTGCTTTAATTTGTTTGCTTGTTGGTAGTGCTTTGCCAGCACCTAATATTGCATAAATATAACCACCAGCATTTGAGTTTTTATCTTCACGATAAGTGCGGCTAAGGGCTTGTGTTATTGCAGCACTTATAGTTTTGGTGCTTAGATTTGCAAGCCATGTGTTAATTTTGTTTATTGCTTATGCCCCAGATAATTGTTGTCTGATGTTTTGTTGGGTGTTAGTGCTTGGTGGTTGACAAATGCTTGTTAGTTTTTGCTCAATAAGGGGAGTAGATGTTATTGTTTATTGATTTTGCATCTGTGATGTGTCTTAAGTTTTGGTCTTGTTCATCTTTAAACTGCGCATCAAACACATAACCAATGGTGGCACCAGTTTTGGTATGTTTTTTGATTAGCGCAACAAACTAAGTTAATATCTGTTCTAATGCTTACTGTTTGACACATTTTCTTAATTCTCATGGTTAGAGTTTTGGTTTTGCTATATGTATCATCAGCAATTCTTAGATAACGTCTGATGTGAGTTGATAATTTTAAATTAGCTGATTTTGACTTAAGCATACGGTTGTGTGAGTGCATAGATAGCAGATATTTGATTTTGCTTGCAGTTTCTAAGTTGATGCAGAGATTGAATGCCGTAGTTGTTCTCAGCTTGAAAAGTAGTAAATAAATCAGAGTTAAAAGTGATGGTTAAATCTTCAAACATGTCTTTGGTTAATGCTGTTTGGTGAATCAGTGATTGTCTGATGTCTTGTTCTGAGTTCAGCTACATAAAACTGGGTGCAACACAAGCAAATTGGCTGTTGCAGATTATCAACAAAAATATGCAACATGCTCAATTATTATGACTTCTAACTTGTCATTTACTAAGTAGCAACAAGTTCTAAATAATGATGAAGCACTAACCGCTGCAATACTCGATAGATTTATTCATCACAGCCATATTGTAAACATCACAAGAGAAAGTTACAGGCTTAAGGAAAAAAAGCAAAGCAGGGTTGTTAAACATGGCAATAAGTGAAAATAAAAGCTAAGTAGAATTAGCAACAGAGGTGGTGTGTTTTTGCTTTGTGTTTGGCAACAATCTATTAACTGCTACTAGCACTTATAATATACCCCTAACCTTTATTGTGTAAATCTTTGGTGTATGCTGTTTTTTGTTTAATTAAGGTGGAATTGTAATGTTGTGTGGATGGGTTTGTTGTATAACCAATTCAATAGAATCTTTAAGTGCTATTATCAAACAAAAAACCAAATCTAGGGATGCATTCCCAACCCAAGAATCAGCACTCAAAACGCTATACTCAGCAACCTAATAAATACAGCAAAAATGGCAAAGCATTAGAGTTAGAAATTGAAGTGAGATTTGCCCTTAATTACGTATTTTTTTGATGAGATTGTGGAAAAATACGAGAAATAATCAGGGGCGAAAAAGCAGATTTACATAGTTTAATTTACACCCTTTAACTTTGCTTTAAATGCTTTTCATCATCCATCAAACCCCAAAAATCACTATCTATTTTTTTGATTTCAATGGTTTGCTCCACTTTCATACCTAAGCTATACTCATAAATATATTCTGCCAGTTGTGAACCATCAATTAGTATCACGGTAACATTACTTAAACCATCAGCATACTCTTTGGCTGTGTCCTTATAACTAGAAGTTGTAATAAACACACCCTTGCTAGATTGCACACTTGCCAAAGCACCTACAAACTTTTGTATTTCTTCTCGGCTGATTTTATTATCCTTAGCATATCGTTTGGCTTGAATGTGAATATGCCCCAAACCCAACACATCCTCTTTAATAATGCCGTCAATGCCACCATCATTACTGTGAGGGGTAACAATGCCTTTTATTTCGCCACCATAACCCATCGCCTGTAATAACTTCATCACCAAGTTTTCAAATTCTTTGGGTGATTTACTTAGGATTGTATCAATAATATCATCGTAAATTGATTCTCTAATAGATTCAAACGCACTATATAAATTCTCTTCTGGTGTTTGACTGTCAACATCTTGATTATTTTCTTCTGTGTTTTGCGTTCTTTTTGCTAATTTCTCATTAATGTACTTCTTAATTTCATCTTGCGTTGCGCCAAGCATTGTTTTGCCTTGATTACTAATTTGATAAGTACCCCGTGCTGGTGTTAAAACTAGTCCTGCTCTTTTAAGTCCACTCAGTGCCCAACTAACTCTGTGGTCAAACATTAGACCCTTGCCTGAGTTATACTTTTGGCTCAATTCTTTATCTGTTAAATTAAATTGTTCTGCCAAAAGCTTTCTAAATTCTTTTAGTATTAAAGTCTCGTGCTTAGCTAATAATTGCAAAGCAGGTGGGCGTATTTGCGTGTGTGTCGGAATGCTCATTTTTTTTATTTCTCTGTTTGGATGCTGTTCATTATATAAGAACACCGCATAACACACGAAACACTTTATTTCAAAATCAAAAAGATTTGTTTGACAAAAGTCAAATATTTTCTTGTAAAAAACTAGTTTCTTACAAAATATTCCTATTGAGACCCCTGCATAACCCCTAAAACAATCATAAAAAATCTAAAAATCCAGTTTTATTTTTAGGCAAATTAAAAAAGTCTAATACAAATCAACTTTGATCAAAAAATAGCCAATATCATTCTGTTTATTGTTTATTTTGCGTCTTTTTGCTAAAAAAGACGCAATTAACCTTAAGCTGCTAATAAGTGCTTGTAAATATTCACCGCTCTGGTTAAGTTATAAGCAATGGCTTTAAGGTTAACTGCACTGCCAACTTTCTCTAAACCAATATAACGGCTTCTTGTGAGTCCATATAGGTAGAGCGACTAAACAAGATAAATCAACAGAGCATACTTCGAAATAGTTGTCAAACACAACTGTGGTGTTGTCTTCAATTAACACCTCTAAATCTTGCTTAACTTTTTTAGCAATTAGACTAAAGTCTGTGTTTAGAGTCTTGCCATCT
>CALFDA010000003.1 GCA_937950605.1 uncultured PS1 clade bacterium
GATAAAAAATTTTGCACAGCTTGGATATATCTTTTGGTGTTGCTAGATGGGTTAAGACTAATAGATTGTTCTTTGTTGTTTTTTGTTAAGCCAACAACCGCTAATTTATAAACATCAATGCGGATTGCCACACAGGTAGCAAGCAAAACGTTTAGTCTCAGTATATCTTCTGGCGTTAGTGTCATTAAATATTTCTAATATTAAAATAGCGATTAAGTTGTGAGATTGAATTAGATGCTAGTGCATCTTTAAAAATCACGATAGAGGATTTATTAGTTTTAATAATGATTAAAAAACGGGATTGGTATGAGAGGTGGAATTCCAAAAATTGCTCGGTAGAGTGATTATTCTTTTTAACTATCAACTTATTTTTATATAGCGATATTTTAATGATAGCGTTTGGGTGTTTGAGTCTTAATTTTGACAAAAAATCAAGCAACCATATTGACAATATAACACTAATAACAACGCTTAGCCATAGGGTGTAAAAATAATGCCAAGTTATAAACAAGGCGAAAAAATACACAATAACGCTAAGTGCTAAATATGTTTTTGAAGGGTGAACATCAAACTCAATTTTGCTATTCACTGTTGTCTAATTCAAAACCTATTTTTCGAGCACGCACGAAAGCGGCGCGTATTGCATGCGAGCTTATTATGTCAAAATTGTGATTTTGAAAACTTTCAATAGCTGCTTGTGTTGTGCCGTTTTTTGAGGTTATTTTGGCGCGTAATTCTTGTATAGAATCGTTACTGTTTTGTGCCATTATGCTAGCACCAAGAGCTGTTTGAATGCTAAGCGATTTTGCCATATCTCGATCTAAACCTAAGGCAACGCCTGCGTTTATCATTGATTCAATCATCAAAAAGAAATAAGCGGGTCCACTACCTGATAATGCTGCCAGTGCATCAAGCAGGCTTTCTTTTTGCAACCAAAAATATATTCCCACTGAAGCAAATATATTTTCAACTAAGGTTTTTTGCTGATTAGTAACAATATCGCTAGCCACCATTCCTGTTACGCCTTTGCCTAATAGCGCAGGTGCGTTAGGCATAGTGCGTACAATAGGTGTTGTGCCTTTTAGCCAATAGTTAATACTACTGATTTTTACGCCAGCAGCAATTGAAACTACTAAGGGTTTGTGTTGCAAACCAGTGTTTAATTGTTTGCACACACTCGATAATATTTGTGGTTTTACTGCTAATACAATCACATCGCATTGCTTTGCCATTTGTAAATTATCAGTAAAAACTTTTACGTCAAACTCAGATTTTCGTTGTGATAATAGCAATTTATCAACATCGCTAAGATTGATATTTGTCTTCGAAAAACCGTGGTTAATCAAGCCAGAAACCAGCGCATGTGCCATATTGCCCGCACCAATAAAACCAATTTTTGTTGTTTTTTTCATTAAAATATATCAGACTGTAATAGAAGCATTGCAAAATACAAATTTGGTCATTAAAAGCAAATTCTTACCTATTTGTTAATTCTTACAGATATGCTTGTTAGCATTGCTATTAAAGCATTTACGGCTAAACAAACATGATTTTGCAATGTCTAAAAACCTACGCATTTTACCTTTAACGATACGGAAATAAGTATGAAAAAATTTAACCCAAAACTAATTATGATTGATGTTGATGGCACTCTAGTTGATAGCGTTCCAGATTTGGCTTATTGTGTTGATGAGCTGATGATGGCTATGGGTAAAAAAAAATGGGGTGAAGCAAAAGTACGTAATTGGGTGGGCAATGGCGTGCCAAAATTAGTAGAGCGCTCACTCACAGGCGAATTAGAAGGGGTGGCAGATAAAAAAGATTATGATAAGGCGTATCCAATTTTTTTGGATTTGTATGCTCAAAACACCTCAGAACGTTCTTTTTTGTATGATGGTGTTGAAGTTGGCGTTACTTATTTAAAATCGCAAGGTTATACGCTAGGTTGTGTTACTAATAAAGCCGAGCAATTTACTCACCCATTATTAAAAGATTTGGGCATTTTTGATGAATTTGAAATTGTCATTTCTGGCGATACATTAGCAAAGAAAAAGCCCG
The DNA here is from genome assembly GCA_937950605.1 of uncultured PS1 clade bacterium. Taxonomy (GTDB): domain Bacteria; phylum Pseudomonadota; class Gammaproteobacteria; order PS1; family Pseudothioglobaceae; genus Thiodubiliella. The sequence goes on from CALFDA010000003.1 coordinate 2,059, forward strand.
ATCCATTGCCACTTTTGCATGCTGCTAAGCATTTTGGTATCAATCCACAAGACGCACTGATGATAGGTGACTCCATTAGTGATGTTAAGGCTTCGCGTGCAGCGGGCTTTGATATTATTTGTATGAGTTATGGTTATAATCACGGTGATGATATTCGTGATGCTAATCCAGATTTGGTGATTGATTCAATGTCCGAACTAAAAGCATATTTATAAAAATAGTTGGATAAAAGCATGGATATAAAAAGTGGAACTTTTACTAAATAATTTTTCAATGGCTTAATATTTAATGAACAACAACAATTTAGAAGAAAAACCGATTAATTTTATCCGTCATCAAATTAATGACGATCTAGATTCTGGTCTACATAGTGCAATTCAAACACGTTTTCCGCCTGAACCTAATGGCTATTTGCACATTGGACATGCAAAGTCTATTTGCTTGAATTTTGGCTTAGCACAGGACTATAAAGGCAAATGTATCTTGCGTTTTGATGATACTAATCCTGCTAAAGAAGAATTAGAATTTATCGAATCTATTAAAAACGATGTGCAGTGGCTAGGTTTTAATTGGAATGGCAAAGTTCGATATAGTTCTGATTATTTTGCAAAGTTTTATCAATATGCGATTGAGTTAGTTAATAAAGGATTGGCATATGTTTGTTTTTTAGATGCGCAACAAACTAGAGAATACCGTGGCACTTTAAAACAGGCAGGCAAAAACAGCCCGTATCGTGATACTCCTGTTGCAAAAAATTTATTGTTGTTAGAGCAGATGAAGCAAGGTAAATTTTTGGAAGGGGAATGTGTGCTACGCGCCAAAATAGATATGGCAAGTCCATTTATGTGTATGCGTGACCCAACGTTATATCGTATTCGTTTTGACAAACATCATCAAACAGGTAATGCATGGCGAATTTATCCGATGTATGATTTTGCCCATTGCATTAGTGATGCTCTTGAGGGTGTTACTCATTCACTTTGTACGCTTGAATTTCAAGACAATCGCCGTTTGTACGATTGGATATTAGAGCATTTAGAGGATTTTAATAAAGCTAGTCGCCCCCATCAATACGAGTTTTCGCGTCTAAACTTGAAATATACTGTAATGTCAAAACGCAAACTACAACAACTAGTCGAAAGGAGGTTGGTATCAGACTGGAACGACCCGCGCATGCCAACACTATCGGGGCTTAGACGTCGTGGTTATACACCTAATAGTATTCGTGATTTTGCCGAGCGTGTAGGCATTTCTAAAGTTGATGCTATGACTGATATGAAAATTTTAGAAGATGCTGTGCGTGATGATTTGAATGTTGTTGCGCCACGTACCATGGGTGTTATTAATCCTATTAAATTAATTATTGAAAATTATCCCAAAAACCAGATTGAAACCCTAAAAGCTCCTATTCACCCACAAAATAAAGCAATGGGCGAGCGTGAAATTTTCTTTTCTAAAGAGTTATATATTGATAAAGCAGATTTTGCAGAAGTGTCGCCGAATAAAAAATTTAAACGCCTAGCCATTGGTAAAGAAGTGCGCCTACGTAATGCCTATGTGATTAATGCCACAACTTTTGATACCGATTCTAATGGCAACGTTAGCACGGTATATGCTACTTACGACCCTAATACTTTGGGCAAAAATCCCGCAGATGGTCGCAAAGTTAAAGGGGTTATTCACTTTGTTGAGGCGACTCAGGCGATTGAGGCAGAATTTAGACTCTATGAGCGTTTGTTTACTCTTGAAAATCCAAGCAAAAATGAGCATTTTGAACAACTAATTAACCCAAATTCCTTAATAATTGCTTATGGCGTAGTAGAGCCAAATATGCAAGATGTTGCCCCAGAGACGGCATATCAGTTTGAACGAGAGGGATATTTTTGTCGTGATAATGAATCGGCTGATGATTTGGTTTTTAACAAAACCGTTGCCTTAAAAGATACTTGGGGCTTGGGGCGTGGATAACACATTAAGACAATAAAAATATAGCGTTTCAATGGTGTTGAAAAATTAAAAAATCAGAAAAAACAATTTTTTAATTGTTGGTTATAAATACTTTAACATCAATGGTTGCAACATCTGAAAATTGACAAAAATTGATTTTTAACGATTAATTTTTTTATTTTGTAAGGATCTTGTGTTTGGGCTAGGGTAAACGAGGCACTTGGCTAAACTTTACTTAATCGCTTAACTGCTTGCTGAATATTGTCCATGCTAGTAGCAAATGAAAAACGCACATAACCTGTTGCACCAAAGGCAGAACCAGGCACCAAAGCAATATTGAGTTTTTCTAAACAGTAGGTGGATAGTTCTATATCGTCTTTTAATCCTAGGCGCCGAATCAAACCCGTAACCCGCGGGAATGAATAAAACGCCCCTTGAGATATAGGGCATTCAACACCATCAATTGCATTTAGTGCATCTGTGATGAAATCATGTCTTTGCTTAAAAGCAGACACCATAATATTAATAATATCTTGCGTGCCATTTAGCGCCTCTAAGGCTGCCATTTGCGAAATTGAGCAAGGGTTTGAAGTAGATTGCCCTTGGATTTTTTTCATTGCTTTAATAATGTCTTGCGGACCTGCACCATAACCAATGCGCCAACCTGTCATAGCATAAGCCTTAGAAACACCGTTTAAGATAATCGTGCGATTTTTTAAATCTTTATTAGCCATAAGAATATTAACAAAATCATCACCCGTCCAACGAATATGTTCGTAAATATCATCGCTAATAATCAAAATTTGCGGGTGTTTTTTGAGTATTTTTGCTAAGGCTTGTAATTGAGTTTTAGAATAAAGTGCGCCCGTTGGGTTAGAGGGGCTATTAATCACAAACAATTTAGTTTTTTCAGTAATGCTATTTTCTAATTGCTCGGGGGTAATTTTAAAATCTTGCCCTAAACCCGTTTCAACAATCACAGGGGTAGCACCCGCTAAAATCACCATATCGGGATAACTCACCCAATAAGGTGCGGGGATAATTACCTCATCACCAGTATTTAACACTGCTTGACATAGATTATAAAACACCTGTTTGCCACCTGAGGATGCTATTACCTCATTTGCTGTGTAATCCAAATTATTTTCACGTTTAAATTTGCTGATGATGGCGTTTTTTAATTCGGGCATTCCATCAACCGCTGTGTAACGTGTTTGTGCATTATTAATAGCGTCGATACCTGCTTGTTGTATATTTTTTGGTGTATCAAAATCTGGTTCTCCCGAACCCATGGATATAATTTTAATGCCTTGTGCTTTTAATTCATTGGCTTTAGCAGTAATAGCGAGTGTTGTAGAGGGCTTGATTTTTTGGACTCTATTGGATAGAAATTCTGACATGATTATTATAAAAGTTAAAGTAAAAAAATATTAAAATCGTCGGACTATGATAATCAAAAAAGAAAATAGTGGGTAGGAAATTTCAACTAGAGTCTAGTTTTTTGCCAACAGGGGACCAGCCACAAGCAATTCAAACCTTGGTAAATGGTATACACGCAGGTGAAAAATTTCAAACTTTGTTGGGGGTAACGGGCTCGGGCAAGACTTTTACCTTGGCGAATGTAATTGAACAAACTAGATGCCCAAGCTTGATTATGGCACCCAATAAAACCTTAGCAGCACAACTTTATAGTGAAATGAAAGCATTTTTTCCTAATAATGCTGTGGAATATTTTGTTTCTTACTATGATTATTATCAGCCCGAGGCATACATAGTGGCTAGCGATACCTATATTGAAAAAGATTCTTCTATCAATGAGCAAATCGAACAAATGCGACTTTCTGCTACTAAATCTTTATTAGAGCGAGAAGATGTCATTATTATTGCTAGTGTCTCAGCAATTTATGGATTGGGCGACCAAGACAGTTATATGCAAATGTTGCTACATCTAAGTGTGGGTGAGATAATCAATCAGCGTGATATTCTATCACGTCTATCACAAATGCAATATACCCGTAATGATGTTAGTTTAAGTCGTGGACACTTTAGAGTAAAAGGCGAGGTGATTGATATTTTTCCTGCCGATAGCGAAACACAAGCCTTGCGTGTTGAGTTATTTGATAATGAGGTGGAAGCACTACATTGGTTTGATCCACTAACAGGCGAAAAACTCAAACTTTTGCAACGCGTAACCATTTATCCACAAACGCATTACGCAACACCTAAAGCCAAAATCTTAAATATCCTAGAGGACATTAAAGAAGAGCTTAAGAGGCGACGCAAAGAATTATTATCTGCTAACAAGTTGGTTGAAGAACAACGCCTAACCCAACGCGTGCAAATGGATATTGAAATGATGCGCGAACTAGGCTATTGCAACGGTATCGAAAATTATACGCGTTATATTTCAGGTAGAAAAGTAGGGCAACCGCCTCCAACCCTATTAGATTATTTACCTAAAAATTCCTTGGTGATTTTGGACGAATCGCACGTTAGTGTTAGCCAAATTGGTGGTATGTATAATGGCGATAGAGCGCGTAAAAAAACCCTAGTAGAATTTGGTTTTAGATTGCCCAGTGCTTTGGATAATCGTCCATTAAAGTTTGATGAATTTATCGACAGAGTTAAGCAATGTATTTTAGTATCTGCTACGCCAGCACAATACGAACTAGAGCATTCTAGCATTATTGCCGAGCAAGTAGTGCGCCCCACGGGTTTGTTAGACCCTAAAATAGAAGTGCACCCAGTTGAAACCCAAGTTGATGATTTGCTTAGCGAGATTCATAAGCGTGTTAGAGTAAAAGAGCGCGTTTTGGTAACCACACTCACTAAGCGTATGTCTGAGCAACTTAGTGATTATCTAAATGAACATGGCATTAAGGTGCGCTATTTGCATTCTGATATTGACACCGTTGAACGAGTAGAAATTATTCGGGATTTGCGCCTTGGTGTATTTGATGTTTTAGTTGGTATTAATTTGCTTAGAGAAGGTTTAGATATACCCGAAGTATCTTTGGTGGCGATTTTAGATGCTGACAAGGAAGGTTTTCTACGTTCTGAGCGCTCGTTGATTCAAACCATGGGCAGAGCAGCGAGAAATGTGAATGGGAACGTAATCTTATATGCTGATAGAATCACTAATTCAATGCAAAAGGCAATGGACGAAACTCAAAGGCGGCGCAACAAACAGCAAGCCTACAACGAAACCCACAATATTACACCTAAAGGTGTTTCTAAGCCGATTGTTAATATTTTGGATACCGACTTAAAAATCACAGATGCCAAACCATGTGATGCAAAAATAGCAAAAAACCTTACCCCTGTGCAATTAGCAAAAAAAATCAAAGCCCTAGAAAAACAAATGTATCAGTTCGCTGAAGTTTTAGAATTTGAAAAAGCTGCGGATATTCGCAATCAAATCAAAGCCTTAAAACAATGGCAGTTTTTGTCATAAACAAAATATAGGGCTTAACTTATAACAAAAATAACATAATTAAGCGTTACTTGATAAGTTTGTTCATACGCTTAACAAACTGCGCTGGGTCTTTAAGTTTTCCGCCTTCACTTAATACCGCTTGATCAAACAACACTTTAACCAAATCTTGATTAACTTTGGTTTTAAGTTTTTTAACTAATGGGTGTTTTGCATTAATTTCTAAAATCGGCTTAGTTTCAGGCACATCTTGACCAAGTGATTTCATAATGCGTTCCATATTAGCACCCATTTCATTCTCGTCAGCGATTAAACAAGAAGGGGATTCGTTCAAGCGATTGGATATTTTGACCGCTTTAACCTGATTTTTGAGAATTTCGCCCATTTTTTCGACCACTTTGTCAAAATCTTTGGCGGTTTTTTCTTTTTTAGCCTTGTCTTCTTTAGAATCCAAACCTTCTAAGTCGCCCTTAGCAATGGATTTAAACGGGGTGCCTTCAAATTCTCCAAAGTTACCCACTAGCCACTCATCTACACGATCCGATAATAACAATACTTCGATTCCCTTTTCATTAAATACCTCTAAATGTGGCGAACCTTTAGCAGCTTCGTAGGTTTCGGCAGTGATGTAATAGATGGCTTTTTGATTTTTGTCCATATTTTTGACATAATCTTCAAGCGTGGCAGTTTGTGTTGCTCCGTTAGTTTTGTTGCTAGCAAAGCGCAGTAGTTTGGCGATTCTATCTTTATTAGCAAAGTCCTCAACAATACCTTCTTTCATCACCATGCCAAATTGTTCCCAAAAAGTGGCGTATTTTTCAGGATTATTTTTTGCCATTTTTTCTAACTCTTTCAAAATGCGACTGACTGAGGCTTTGCGAATGGTATCAACCACTTTACTACCTTGTAGGATTTCTCTGGAAATATTCAAAGGCAAATCAGCAGTATCAATTACACCTTTGACAAAACGCAGATAAAGAGGCATTAAGTCTTCATTGTCTTCCATAATGAATACACGCTTGGCATAAAGTTTAATGCCATTTTTACGTTTAGGTTCCCACATATCAAATGGGGCTTTAGATGGTATATAGAACAGGGAAGTGTAGTCTAAGTTGCCCTCGACACGGTTGTGTAGCTGTGTAAGTGGTGGTTCAAAATCAAATGTTAATGATTTATAGAATTCATCATAATCTTCTTGTTTAAGTTTAGATTTATCTTGCGTCCAAAAAGCATTTGCTTTGTTAACCACTTCATATTCAATTTCTTTACCATCTTCTGAAGGCTTAACCATCATAATTGGCACTGTAATATGATCGGAATATTTGCTAATAATGTTGCGTAGGTGATTTTCATCTAAAAATTCGGATTCTTCTTTTTTGATATGTAGTGTAACTGAGGTGCCAAATTCGGGGCAGTCGAACTCTTCGGTAAAATATTCACCCTTGCCGTTTGATGTCCATTGTGTCCCCTTTTTGTCTTTAGTGCCAGCTTTTCTAGTAGTTAAAGTTACTTTGTCCGCTACAATAAACGAAGAGTAAAAACCTACGCCAAACTGACCAATCAAATTAGAGTCTTGTGCTTGTTTTTCGTCTAAGCCTTGAAGAAATTTTTTGGTGCCAGAATTAGCGATAGTGCCGATATTTTTGTTAACCTCAATCTCGCTCATGCCGATGCCGTTATCACTAACGGTAATGGTATTTTTATCTTTATTAACATCAATATGAATGGCTAAATTTTCCTTACCTTCAACCAAAGAATCGTCTGAAAGTGCTGCAAATTTAAGTTTATCTATTGCATCAGAAGCGTTTGAGATTAATTCTCTAAGAAAAATCTCTTTATTTGAATAAAGAGAGTGAATCATTAAGTCTAGTAGTTGCGAGACCTCTGCTTGAAAAGTATGTGTTTGTTTTTCTGCCATTTTTTATTCCATATTGTGCGTAAAATGTTATTAGTATGGACAGAATGTAAAAATTCAACCATAAAAAAATGCGAAAAGACATTGATAATTTTATTTTTCATTTAAAAGTTGAGCGTCGCTATGCTTTAAACACGCAACAAGCTTATGCGAGGGATTTGTTTCAGTTGTTAAATTTTGTGTGTGAAGAGGGTATTAGCAGTTGGCAAGATGTAAGTACTAAGCATCTTAATTTGTTGGTTATGAAAATGCATAGTCGCGGTGTTAGTCCGCGTAGTATTCGTCGTCATTTATCTTCCGTGCGTGGATTTTTGACTTACTTATTAAATTGCAAACTTATATCAAGTAATTGTGCTGTAGGTTTGCAAACACCTAAAGCCTATCAGGATTTACCAAAAACACTAGATTACAATCAGATTACTTTATTAGTGCGTGCAAGATCGCAATCTGTTAAAGAATTACGCGATGTTGCTATTGTTGAAGTGTTGTATTCTTGTGCTCTTCGGGTGTCAGAATTAGTTTCACTAGATGTGGATTCTGTTGACAACGAACAGGGTTTTTTGCAATTCATGGGCAAGGGCTCAAAAATGCGTAACACACCGATTGGCGAGCTAGCACAAAGAACAATTACAAATTATTTGCAAGCTGCAAACATCACACAAGGTGCTTTATTTTTAAACCACAAAGGACAAAGAATTAGCACTAGATCAGTACAAAATATGATTAAAAAGCGCGCCTTAGAGGTGGGCATCAAAGTGAATGTATACCCACATATGTTGCGCCACGCAGCAGCAACACATTTTTTGCAATCTAGTCATGATTTGCGTTCAACACAAGAATTTTTAGGGCATAAAAGCATTAAATCAACCCAAGTCTACACGCATTTAGATTTTTTAGAGTTATCAAAGGTGTATGATAAGCATCACCCACGAGCAAGAAAATGAATTTTCGAACGCGATTAGCAGCAAAAATACTGGATTTAGGCGGTGTTATTAGCAATCCAACAGATACAGTTCAGGGTTTAACTTGCCTACCTTATGAGCAATCTATACAAAAAATGTTGCAGCTTAAACGCAGAAGTTTTGCAAAAGGTTTGGTTTTGTTAGCTAGTAAAATAGATTTCTTTTATCCGTATGTGCAAGATAGTGCTTTATTGACGCAAATAAAGATTCAAAAACGTCCAACGACTTATCTATTAAAAGCCAATGACAATGTATCGGCATTGATTAGAGGCGAATTTGATACCATTGCACTTAGATTGACAAACAACACTTTGATTGATGCCTTGTGTCGAAAAACAAACAGTGTTTTGCTATCTAGCAGTGCTAATATTACTGGAAAACCCACTGCGAAGAGTATTCTTGAATTAAATTGTGCTTTTAAGCAAAAATTGGATTTTATCATTGCGCCAAACAAGGATAATAAACAACCATCACGAATTATTAACTTACAGACAGGAGAGATACTAAGATGATTGAACAAATTAAGACTTATTTACTTGATTTACAAGCAGATATTTGCACCCAACTTGAAACTGTTGATGGCAAGGCTAGTTTTATCAAAGACAAATGGGTGAGACCTGATGGCAAGGGCAGTGGTTTAACTAGAGTGTTAACTGATGGCAAGGTGTTTGAACGAGCAGGAGTGAATTATTCAATTGTGCATGGGGATAATATGCCAGCTGCTGCTACAGAACTTAGACCAAAACTAGCGGGATGTCGTTTTAGTGCTTTAGGCGTGTCATTGGTGATTCATGCGCATAATCCTTACGTACCCACTTCGCATGCAAATGTGCGATTTTTTTTAGCGGAAAAAGATAACGAAGACCCAGTTTGGTGGTTTGGTGGTGGTTTCGACTTAACGCCATATTATGGTTTTGATGAAGATTGTGTTCTTTGGCACCAAAACGCTAAAACTGCTTGCGCACCTTTCGGCGATCAGGTGTATGCTAGATACAAAAAATGGTGTGATGATTATTTTTATATAAAACATCGCGATGAACAACGTGGTATTGGTGGTTTGTTTTTTGATGATGTGAATGAAGATTTTTTGGGTGATTTTGATACATGTTTTGCTTTTATGAGAAGTGTTGGTGACACTTACATCAAGGCTTATCGACCGATTGTTGAGCGTCGTAAAGACATTGAATATGGTGAAAGAGAAAAGCAATTTCAGCTGTATCGTCGCGGTCGTTATGTAGAATTTAATTTAGTTTATGACCGTGGTACCATATTTGGTTTGCAAACAAATGGACGTAGTGAATCAATCTTGATGTCGTTACCACCACAAGTAACGTGGTCATATCAATATCAACCAAAAGCAAATACGCCCGAGGCTAAATTATACGACCATTACCTCAAACCGCAGGATTGGGTTGATGCAAATTGATTTAGATGTTAGGCGATTATTATGCCCAATCCCTGTGATTCGATTAGGTGAGGAGATTGCAAAAGCACAAGTGAATGATAAAATCCAGATACTAGCTAGCGACCTTGGGGTGTTGCATGATATACCTGCTTGGTGCAAGATTCATGGGCACAAAGTGCTTGCTTGTAATAAAAAAACTGATGAGATTATTCTGTTGGTAGAAAAAATAGGGTAGAATCTCGCGGCTGTTTTACAGATGTAAAATAACACAAATAAAAACTTTGTTTGCAACGGCGCAGACTCTTTAACAACGATTGTTAATAACTAAAATTGTTCAAAAAAATAGGAGAAGAAAAGAATATGTCTGCACAAGATGTAATGAATATGTCTGCACAAGATGTAATGAATATGATGAAAGACAACAAAGTAAAATTCGTTGATTTTCGTTTTACCGATACCAAAGGCAAGGAGCATCACATTAGTGTTCCCGCACATACAATAGATAGTGAAAAATTGACTATAGGACAAATGTTTGATGGTTCTTCGATTGCTGGCTGGAAAGACATTAATGAATCAGATATGATTCTTAAGCCTGACCTTGATGCTTGCGTGATGGATCCATTTTCTGAAGAAGAAACTTTAATTGTCCGTTGTGATATTATCGAGCCAACTGATATGCAGGGCTATGAAAAAGATCCTCGTTCTATTGCTAAGCGTGCTGAAGCATATTTGCGAGAAAGTGGCATTGGCGATAATGCTTATTTTGGCAACGAACCAGAATTTTTTGTTTTTGATAGCGTTAAGTGGGATACAGGTTTTGGTTTAGGGAAAGCATTTTATGAAATCCATTCTCAAGAGGCGGATTGGGAGTCTAGCACAGATTTTAAGGACGGAAATAAAGGGCATCGTCCAAAAATTAAAGGCGGGTATTTCCCTGTTCCTCCTGTTGATTCTTTACATAATTTACGCGCACAAATGTGCCTAGCAATTGAAGATATGGGCGTAAAAACTGAAGTGCATCACCATGAAGTTGGCACTGCTGGACAGTGTGAAATTGGTGCATTATTTAACACTATAGTTAAAAAAGGTGATGAGACCCAAATCCTTAAGTATTGTGTTCACAATGTTGCATACACTTACGGCAAAACGGCAACTTTTATGCCAAAACCGATTGCGGTTGATAATGGCAATGGTATGCATGTTCACCAATCAATTTCTAAAGGCGGTACAAATTTATTTTACGAAGAAGATGCTTATGGAAATTTAAGCCAAATAGCACTTCATTATATAGGTGGTATTATCAAGCATGCGCGTGCACTTAATGCTTTTACTAATTCGTCAACCAACTCTTATAAGCGTTTGGTTCCGGGTTTTGAGGCACCAGAAATGTTAGTTTATTCTGCTAAAAACCGTTCTGCTGCAATTCGCATTCCGTTTGTCTCGAGCCCTAAAGCTACACGTATTGAGGTGCGTTTTCCAGACCCAACAGCAAATCCATACCTTGCATTTGCAGCAATGTTGATGGCTGGTCTTGATGGTATCAATAATAAGATTGACCCTGGTAGACCGAGCGATGAAGATTTATATGAGTTAACTGAAAAGGAAAAATATTCAATTCCTAAGGTTTGTTCCTCATTACAAGAGGCTTTAGAGGCACTTGATGCAGATCGTGAGTTCTTAAAAGCAGGCGGTGTGTTCACAGATAAAGTCATTGATTCGTTTATTGATTTGAAGATGAAAGAGGTTACAGCACTTCGCGCTTCTCCACATCCAGTGGAATTTGACATGTATTACAGCGTATAGAAAAATAATACTTGTTTCACAAAAAAAGCCGTATAAATTTACGGCTTTTTTAATGCTTAGATATATGAAATATTTGAGTTAAAATGCGCTAGATAAAACCATTACAAAATAAAAAATTAATCATTAGAATCAAGCTCTTTGCTGTTGATCGCCAAAATCTTGGCAAGCATTTAGGATTAAATATATATTTTTTTGGTTTTCTGATTATTTTTTTGCAATAATCCTTAATTTTTTAATTATTTAAATTTATTAATTGTGACACAACTTAGGCATGATTGGCAAATAAAAGAGGTTTTGGCTTTGTTTAAAATGCCATTTAACGATTTATTATTTGAATCCCATACTATTCATAGACAAAATTTTGATCCAAACAAGGTTCAGGTTTCATCGTTATTGAGTATTAAAACGGGAGCTTGCCCTGAGGATTGCGCGTATTGCTCGCAATCAGCAAGACATGATTCTGGCTTAAAACGTGAAAAATTGATGCGCGTTGAACAAGTTAAAAATGCCGCTAAAAAAGCCAAAGAACTAGGCTCTGAACGTTTTTGTATGGGGGCTGCTTGGCGTAATCCAACAGATAAATCGCTGGATATTGTGATTGATATGATTAAAGAAGTTAAAACCTTAGGAATGGAGTCTTGCGCTACATTGGGTATGCTTACATACAAGCAGGCAAAACGTTTAAAAAATGCGGGATTGGATTACTACAATCACAATATTGATACTTCAAAAGAGCATTACAAAAATGTTATTAGCACGCGAGAATTTCAAGATAGGCTAGATACCATCGAACATGTGCAAAATGCGGGCATTAATGTTTGTAGCGGAGGTATTTTGGGTTTGGGTGAAAGCGTTGAAGATAGGGCATCTATGTTGCAAACATTAGCTAATATGGCAAAGCACCCAAACTCTGTGCCGATTAATTTATTGGTGCCAGTGCAAGGAACGCCATTTGCAAACATGGAGAAACCTAGCGATATTGATTTTATTCGCACTGTTGCTATAGCTAGAATTTTAATGCCACAATCGGTTGTGCGCTTAAGTGCTGGTAGAACAGATATGAGTGATGCTATGCAAGCAATATGCTTTTTTGCGGGTGCAAATTCAGTATTTTATGGGGACGAGCTTTTGACAACGCCAAATGTAGTGCAAACTAAAGACGAAGATTTGTTTAGAGGTTTAGGCATTAATATGCGCTAAAGCCAAAAAGATACATAAGAAAATTTAACACTATTCCTAAACAATGTGTTGAATGATTTTTTAAAGGAATGCGGATGGAGTTTTAATATTGAGTGTCCGAAATTGTTATTTATGTATATAAAAAATTTGCTTAAAAAAAAGACTATTAGACATCATATCCCTTTAATTTTTTTGGTAAGATTTAATAAAATTTATGCGCTATATAGGATCAAAAAAAATATTATTGGAGCGCATTAAACAAGTTATCACAAGTAACGTTAATGAGCCTGTGAAAGTATTTTGTGACATTTTTTCTGGAACTGGAGTAGTTGCTAGATTTTTTAAAAGGAATTACACCATTTTATCTAATGATTTGCTATATTTTTTCCTACATATTGCAATTTGCTAGTATTGAGAATAATGAACGACCTCAATTTAAGGGGCTTAAAAAAATAGGTATTGACGACCCATTGATTTTTTTTAACAATAAAAAAGTTCATGTAAACGACTTGGCGGAGCCTCCTTTTATTTTTAATAACTACTCTCCTAACAAAGAAAGTCAAAGGCAGTATTTTACGAATGATAATGCCTTAAAGATAGACTATATCAGACAAACTATTGAACAATGGAAAAGGCAAAGATTAATTAATAACAACGAATATTATTATCTTTTAGCTATATTGATTGAAGCTATTCCTTTTGTTTCAAATATTGCTGGCACATATGGATCTTATTTAAAGCATTGGGATAATCGTGCTTATAAAAAACTGACATTACAACATTTAAATATTAAAAACAACAAACAAAATAATAGATGTTTTAATTGTGACGCAAATCAATTAATCAAAGAAATACAAGGAGATTTTAAAGTCTATTGCTTATAAGCTTAAATGAATGCCAAATTTTATGATAAAACAAATAGTTAAATAAGGAGTTTGTACATGGAACACAGGATTATTGCGACTAACGGCATAAAATCCAAGATTTTAAAAAAACCAAAGAAAAGAAGTTAGCCAATTTTTGACTAATTTCCAACAGCAAACCATCAAATTAAGGGTAGTATAGATTTAGGTTTAGTTTAGTGTGAAAATAGCGTATTACTTACTTACTCGCTCGAATGTTATAATTAGCGTGTTAAAACGAATAATGGAATAGCATAATATGACAAAGTCTAGGATAGTATCGCCACCAATAGACCAACTTGATAAATTGCGTCAACCACTTACTCGTGGCGAGCGAATTGTATTTGATTTCTTTAACAAATATTTACCTATTGAATGGGAAATTTATATTCAACCCCATCTGAATGGTTTACGTCCAGATTTTGTTCTTTTACACCCTCGATTAGGAATAGCGGTTTTTGAAATCAAAGACTGGAATCTACAAGCAATGAAATACAGCGTTGTACAACGTAATGGCAAATCACCAGAACTATGGGGCGAAAAGGATGGCAAGAAATTTTCGTTACAACATCAAAATCCGATAGAAAAAGTCTACAGATACAAACAGGAAATACATGATTTATACTGTCCTCGTATTGGTGGAGGAAAATTAGGGTTTGCCGTCACTACTACAGGGGTAATATTTCCTTTTGCAGCAGATAATGCTGTCAAACAACTATTTGCAGAAAGTTTAAGTTACATGAGAAGGGATAAATATCCGCAATATAATCCTTTAACAGGAGCAGACTCTATCCACGCTAAAGATATTAATTCTGTGTTCCCTGAAAGCAGAAGAAAATATTCAAAATTTATGAATGATGATTTAGCAAAAGACTTAAGAAATTGGTTGGTTGAACCAGATTTTGCTAAAACTCAAAGACAACCATTAGAACTCGATAGAATCCAATCGCATTTTGCAAAAACAAGAACAAAATTAGGTCATCGTCGCATAAAAGGTGCTGCTGGTTCAGGCAAATCTCTAGTATTAGCCGCTAGAGCAGCAGAATTATTTGTTGAAGGTAAAGAGGTGTTAGTAGTTACGTTTAATATTACGCTAATTAACTACCTCAAAGATATTGCAGTTCGACACCTCAAGGATATTACAACTAATAATCTCAAGCCTACAAAGAGAATCCGCAAAGATATTACATGGCTTAATTTTCATTCGTGGTGCAAAAGGGTGTGTCAAGAAAATGACAGTTACGAAGAATTTAAAAATCTTTTAGGAACGAAAGACAAAGATAGTGTTTTTAATACTGATATACCAAATCTTGTTGCATCGATTGTTGATGATTCTTCTAACGTTATACATAAATATGATGCCATTTTAGTAGATGAAGGGCAGGATTTCAGACCAAACTGGTGGGATTTGTTAAGAAAAGTTTGTAAAAAAGGTGGAGAAATGCTTCTTGTTGCAGATGCAACTCAAGATATTTATAACACTGCAAGATTATGGACAAACGAAAGTATGCGTGGAGCTGGATTTTATGGCACTTGGGTAAGAAGACTAGAACTACATGTTAGTTACAGATTGCCACCACTACTTATTCAATATGCAAGAAAGTTCGCACAACAATTCTTGCCTAAAGATACAGTTGACATACCAGAAGCAGAGCAAGATGAATTAATATATCCCTGTACTTTGAAATGGGTACAAACTAACATGGAATCTGCTACTCAAGCATGTATAGAAGAATTATTTTCATTGGTCACAGATACAGATCCAGATATAGTATCAATACCTGATATAACATTCCTAACAGACACTAATAAACAAGGTAGGGATATGGTTTCTGTGCTAAAAGACATAAATGTTAAATCACTACATACATTTTCTGAAGATGAGGAAGAATCTAGAAGGCAAAAAGTTGGTTTTTATATGGGCGATGCTCGTATTAAGGCAACAACTATTCATAGTTTTAAAGGATGGGAATCAAAAGCCATTGTAATTTTCATTGGTGAATCAGTAGATAAATCTCTCATATATACAGGATTAACCCGATTAAAAAGAAATGTACAAGGAAGTTATTTAACTGTTATTTCCTGTGCAAAAGAATTAATATCATACGGAAAAACATGGTCCAACTATATACAACGTAACAAACAAAGATGATGCAACTATATGATTGGTTGAAATAAATCATCAGTAATTGTTATTTTAAAGAGATATTAAACCCAGATTTTGTAACCAAATCCTTAGCATGTATTAAGCAGAAAGTAGTTAGAGAAGGCGTTAGTGTTGTCCCGTTATTTTTTTGCTGTACTCTTACAAATGTTATAGAACATATATTTGACAGAGAATGTGACAGATTTTTGCATAAGAATAGTGCAGGAAAATGGCGTTGTGGATTTACCCTAGGACAACAAAACACTCAATCATAATACAATCAGTAAAATAATAAAATGTATTGACACTAATAAATCAAATTTGCTATTTTCTCGCATGCGAGAGCACTTACAATTCCACAGTTTAATCAGTGAGGTGTTTAGTTTTATTGATGCTAGAATCTTATTTAACAATTTTAATCTAACATCAACAGCATTGGTACGTCCTAACACCACATCAAACTACAGTGCTTTTTGTCAAAATTTTCTACATTAAACAGCAATATTTTGCAAAAATTTCTTAAACTCATAACAACCCAAGCATGTAATTCGTTCAAGAATTGCAGAGTGTAAATTTAGAGAAATCATTAGTTATTTTTCATTGAATTTGAACATAGTTCAAATCCAACAACTAGGGTTATGTTAAAAAACAAGATTGGTAAAATTTAAGGGTATGAATCAAAAAATTGTTTAGTCTACACCTTAGAAAATAATGTGAGTTTAGACTTAATAATCCACAAGCAAAATCTTTATTAGATTTTGCTTGCTGAGTTTGGATAAAGACTGCTTGAGTTGTTATGAGTCTTTAGCTTAAAGATTTAATAAATAATTGGCAATGTCTTTGGCTGCATTTGCTTTTGCTAGCCTGTGTGCGTTTTTAGACATTTTTTCAATTTTTTCTGAGCTCAAGCTTTGCAAAACTTTTGTTAGTTTTTGCAAGTTGAAATCCTTTTGCTCAATTAACACCGCTGCCTTATTATCGGCTAGAATTTTGGCGTTGTAAAATTGATGGTTGTCAATGGCATGTGGCAGGGGTATTAAAACGCTTGGTTTAGCAGATAACATTAGTTCTGATATAGTCATTGCACCAGCACGACACAGCACCACATCTGCCCATGCATAAGCCTCTGCCATATCATTGATAAATGCTGATATTTTTACTTCTTTATTGCGATATTTAGCACTCACGCTGTGCAAATGTTGTTCGCCAGTTTGATGCCAAATATTAATATCAAGGTCAAGTTTTGTTACAACATCGTTGATAGGTTTAGCACCTAAACTACCACCAATAATCAGCAAATTAATATTTTTGTGTAAGGCATTATTTTTTTGGGGTGTAAATAACACTGGATTGCCTGAGGTGATAGCCCGAGCAAATGTGCCATCAAATGCTTGAAAAGTTTGAGTGGCAATTTTGCACAGGATTTTATTAGTTGTGCCAGCAATAGAGTTTTGCTCGTGAATTATTAAAGGAATGCGTAATATCCAAGCAACAACACCGCCAACCCCCGAAGCAAAGCCACCCATGCCCAACGCCACATCTGGTTTAACACGAAGAAATATGCAAAAGGTTTGAAATAAGGTGATTGACAGCAAAATAGGGGCTTTAACCCATGTTAGTTGGTTTTTGCCGCGCAAACCAAATGCATTAACGCGATGAACTTTTATATTGTGTTTAGGCACCAATGCATTTTCCATGCCATGTTTTGAGCCTAGCCATTCAATATTAACAAAACTTTTGTTGAGTTCTTTAGCGATTGCCAAACCTGGAAATATATGCCCACCAGTGCCACCTGCCATAATTAAGATAGTTTTGTTATTATTGAGTTTTTGCATGAATATAAGCGATTGATAAAACGATAGATTTTACTGCAAAGGTTCAATTATTTAATTGTTGCTATTAGTATTTATATTTGTGTAAAAACCTGATTTTTAGATATATTTTTTTCGTTTGCTATAATTTGTCCGATTTTCCATATCTATTCTCAATAGCAGGGCAAGCGCAATAACAGCAAAAACCATACTGCTTCCACCATAGCTAATAAGTGGCAAAGTAAAACCTTTAATCGGTATTAGACCAATATTCATAGCGATATTAACACTAATTTGCATTGCAAACCACGAACAGATGCCATAAGCGACATAATAACTATATTTTTTACCATTTTTAGAGGCTTTAGCGGCAATCTTAAAGCCTTTGGTTAGAATATACACAAAACTAAACAAGACAAACAACATTCCAACAACACCAGTTTCTTCACCAATTATAGCAAAAATCATGTCGGTATGAGATTCTGGTAATTTTGTATATTTTTGAATTCCCGTACCTAATCCTGTACCAAACCAATCGCCTCGTGCAATACCGATTAGTGCCTGTTTAGTTTGGTAGACACCATCTTTCCCCCATAGATCATTCGTCCAAAAAGCAATTGCTCTATGCCATCTTGCTGGGTTGAAATAAACAAAAACAACGAGACCCAATAAAATTGCACTACATATATAAAGCAACTCTTTAACGTAAGAACCCGCAACAAACACCATGATAAGCGCGGTTAAGATAATAATAGTAGTAGCACCTAAATCGGTTTCTGCTATTATGGGTATACTCGACAAGGCAACAATAAGTAAAGCCTTAAAAAGACCTTTTAAAGATTGAGTAATATGCTCTTGCTCTTCAACTAGAAAATTAGCCATAAATAAAATCATAGTCAACTTCATCATTTCAGAGGGTTGAAAATTTAACAAACCTAGGTTTATCCA
>CALFDA010000004.1 GCA_937950605.1 uncultured PS1 clade bacterium
CCCGAGACTGGTTTAGCAATTGCATTCACTACAGTAGTGCTTGGTGGTTTGTTTCAAATTGGGTTTGGCTTGTTAAAATTAGGTCGTTTTATCAACCTTATGCCACATACAGTTACTTCGGGTTTTATGACGGGTATTGGAGTCATTATTATTATTTTGCAAATCCCACAAGTATTAGGTTTTTATGACATTAAAGGTTCTACTGTAGGGATTTTCTCTCAACTTGCCGATATAGAAAACTATTTTGCAAATACAGGTGCTATAACTCTTGCGATTATCACATTATTAGTTGTCTACTTATTGCCTAAAAAGATTGGAAAATTTGTTCCATCACCACTGTTTGCGCTGATTACAGGCACTTTGATTTTATTATTTTTCCCTGAGCTTTTTTACTCTGATGCCGAACCTTTGAGTCAAATGATTTTAGGCGATATTCCTACAGGCTTGCCTTCGTTTCAGTTTCCTGTTTGGGATACAAGTATCATACTTGATATGATTGCATCGGGTCTAATGTTAGCGGTTTTAGGCTCAATCGACTCTTTGCTTACCTCGTTAGTTGCTGATGAAATTACACGCACGCATCACAAATCAGACCGCGAGCTTATTGGTCAAGGTATTGGTAATACTGTATCTGGTTTATTTGGTGGTTTACCAGGTGCTGGTGCAACAATGCGCACAATGACTAATGTTAAAGCAGGCGGATTAACACCTATCTCGGGTGCTTTACATGCTGTGTTATTGTTTGTCATTGTTCTGGGTGGCGCGCAATATGCGCAAGCAATTCCATTGGCGGTATTAGGCGCAATTTTAGTCAAAGTAGGCACCGATATTATTGACTGGGAATATCTAAAAAACTTAGGCTATGCGCCAAAATCTGGCATATTGATTATGTCTACAGTGCTTAGCATTACGGTGTTTTACAATTTAATGGCCGCGGTTGGTGTTGGGTTGGTAATGGCAAGTTTAATTTTCTTACAAAGAATGACTGATGCACAAATCGCAGGCATTGTCTCAATTCAAACTATAGAACAAGCCACACATTTAGACAAAAATCACCAAGCACTGATTCGTGCTGGTGATACCTTGTTTTATCAGTTGAACGGTCCAATAGGCTTTGGCTCAGCCAAAAGCATCGTTAAAGACTTTTCTAGCAAGTCTGATTATAACCGTGCAATTTTAGACCTAAGCAATGTACCAACGATTGACTACACCTCATCCAGAGCCATTGCTGAAATTTGCAACATCTGTCGAGAAAATTCGGCGCAAATAGAAGTCATTGGTACTAATACCAAAGTGCGGAAGTTTCTTGAAAATATTGGTATTGATAACAAAATTATTACTTAATTTTTGTCTCTATCTTGTCTCATTTTATCTAAAATCTCATGAAGTTCGACCAAGCCTGATACTGGTAGAACTAAGCGGTGGGATATTTTGCGGAATTCTTGTTGTTGCCCTTCGGCACCTGTGTTTTCTTCATTCATCACTAGCGATGCTTGATAAAAATCAAGCTTTGCAACATTTTGTCGGATACTAATGGTCGCCACACCATCAACATAGGTTTCGTTGATGATATCCATGTTTTGTGTTTGGTTTTTAGATTTTAACTCTGTATTTACTGTTTGTGTTTTAGAGGCCATTCTTTTTCCTTGGTTTTTTAATAAAGTCGGTCATTGTATCATACCAAGAATTTTGAGGTAGACATTTGTATGTATTCATATACATAATACACACTTTCTATCACGTTCTTAATACGCCCAATTAACGATATTTATCCAATTGATAATATAATCTTTTAGCACTGTATAACAGAGGATAATCACGCTAAATTTACCTATGTTTTTCTGCTCTTAGTAAATAGAACAAACTGGTTTTTAATGCTTGATTACTGTTTATTTTCTAGGATATAAATTAATTCCACATAAAAATACCCTAAGAATAAGATTCAGGATTGTCAAGGATTTGATTTTTATACCTATTTGAACTAGATTATTTAAAAATCCTTATCCCAATCAACCAAAATTTGTTGTTTTTCAATATCGACCTCACATAAAAATGGGGCTATATAAGGTACCCAATGTTCTTTTTCTCCTTGCACAACAAGCACATGATTAGCACCTGTATATACTAAGTTTTTTACTGTTCCCAGCACGATTCCTAATTGGTTAACAACTTTCAAATTGATTAAATCTTGCCAATAATATTCGCCCTTGTTGAGTTTAGGTAGTTGAGATCTGTCAACATAAATATTAGTACCAAGCATCATTCTAGCTTGTTGTCGATTGTCAAACCCTTTGATTTTTGCAACGATAGTTTTTGATTGTTCTTGAGCGTTGCTGATTGCTAATGTATGCCATTGTCCACCAACTTGAATACTCCATGGCTGATAAGATAGAATATTTTTTCTAGGATGTGTATGTGAAAAAATTTTAACCCATCCCCGAACGCCAAAAAGACCGTTAATTTTGCCAACTAACAGTCTTTTTGAGTTGGTAGCAACGCTTGTTGAATTATGCAACAGTTTTTGCCTTTGCAACTTCTTCTATTTTGGTTTAGTTTTGTTGTTTTCGCGAACTGGATAACTTTTAAATTCTTTAGCAAGTTGTTTAACTCGATCAGAAATTTGCGCGCCTTCTGATGTCCAATATTCTAATCTATCTTCTTTGATGGTTAGCCTAACTTCTTGTCCGCGAGCAACTGGATTAAAATATCCAAGTTTCTCAATATAGCCACTGTCTCTAGGTTTTCTAGAATCTGTTGCTACAATTGAATAAAAAGGTTTTTTTTTGGCTCCACCTCTAGCTAATCTAATTTTAACCATGGTTTTTTGCTCCTAAAAAAAATAAAACTTATGTCAAACAACATAAGACGCGGGATTATACATATTTTATATGTCTTTGGCTAATCCTTGCGCATATCCGGTGTAGGTCATTGGAGTCAACGCGTTTAAAGCCTGCTTAGCTTCTTTTGGTATGTCTAAAGTTTTTACAAAATCTGCTAATACTTTTGCATCAATCTTATTGCCGCGCGTTAAGTTTTTAAGTTTTTCATAAGGATTTTCAACGCCATAGCGGCGCATCACAGTTTGTATGGGCTCTGATAATACCTCCCATGAATTGTCTAAATCTTCTAATAATCGCGCTTTATTGATTTTGAGTTTGTCAATACCTTTAATAATAGAGGCATATGCTACCAATGCATGCGCGCAACTTACGCCAAGATTTCTTAATACTGTTGAATCAGACAAATCCCTTTGCCAACGCGAAATTGCTAGTTTATCCGCTAAATGTGTATTGATTGCATTCGCAAACCCCAAATTGCCCTCGCCATTCTCAAAATCAATCGGGTTCACTTTGTGTGGCATGGTTGATGAACCCACCTCTGTTGCAATGGTTTTTTGCTTGAAGTATCCAAGCGCAATATAACCCCAAATATCACGACAAAAATCAATCAAAACGGTATTAAAGCGATTCATTGAATGAAAATATTCTGCTATATAATCGTGGGGTTCAATCTGTGGCGTATAAGGCGCATAGTTCACGCCTAAATCTTGAACAAAGGTTTGTGAAATATGTTGCCAATCAAGTTCTGGATAAGCGCAAATATGTGCATTAAAATTACCCACAGCACCATTAAATTTACCCATTACTTTAACGTTTTCTAAATGTTTAATTTGACGCTTGAGGCGATAAGCAAAGTTAGCCATCTCTTTGCCAACTGTTGTCGGTGATGCAGCCTGTCCATGCGTCCTAGAAAGCATTGGAATAGTTGCGTTGTCTTTTGCTAAATCAACAATTAGAGACAAAATTTTTCGCATTTGTTTTAATAAAACTTTACGCCCATCAATCAACATTAATGCGTGTGATAAATTATTAATATCTTCTGAGGTACAAGCAAAATGAAAAAACTCACCAACCGCATTGAGCTCTGCATTGTCTTTAATCTTGTCTTTTAAAAAATACTCAACTGCCTTAACGTCATGATTGATGGTACGCTCAATTTTTTTAACCGCTTGTGCATCTTCTAACGAAAAATTATCGCTAATATTTGCTAAAAAGTTACTTGCTGGCTGGCTTAGAGCAGGTACTTCAACAATGCCTCTATGATTTGACATGGCTTGTAACCACTTAATCTCAATCAATACACGATATTTAATTAACCCGAATTCACTAAAAATATCGCTTAAAACTCTAGTTTTATTAAAGTAACGCCCATCAATTGGAGAAATTGCGCTTAGTTGGCTAAAATTTGCTTTATCGTGCATTAGAATAGTATTGATAAATCATCATTGATGCTAAAATTATACGCCTCTTTACAATCATAACCGCTGGCGAAAATGAAAACAGATTATTTAAAACATGTTGATGAGCGTGGCAGAGAAGGTTTGCCGCCACTAGCACTCAACGCCAAACAAACAAAATCTGTTGTTGAAAACCTAATAAATGGCAACGATACAGATTTTTATCTGGATTTATTAACACATCGCGTACCACCAGGTGTTGATGAGGCTACTTACATAAAGGCAAATTTTTTAACTAGTGTTGCCAAAGGTAAGCAAAACTGCAATGCTATCGATCAAAAAAGCGCTACTTTTTTGCTTGGTACCATGATGGGGGGCTACAATATCCCGCCACTTATTGAATTATTAGACACAGACACAACTGCACAAATTGCATGTGATGCCTTATCTAAAACATTGCTTATTTATGAGGCTTATCAAGAAATTGTAGAAAAGTCTGCTAATAATATTTTTGCCAAACAAGTTCTTGATTCTTGGGCAAACGCTGAATGGTTTACTAGTAAAAAAATCTTGCCTCAAAAAATCAAACTAACGGTTTTTCGTGTTGAAGGTGAAATCAATACCGATGATTTATCCCCCGCCACGCATGCATGGTCTCGTCCTGATATTCCCTTACATGCACAATCAATGTTAGCCAAAAAAATGTATAAACCTCTTGAAACGATTGCACAACTTAAAAAAACAGGTTTGCCGCTTGCCTTTGTTGGAGATGTAGTAGGTACAGGCTCTTCGCGTAAATCTGCAATCAATTCACTACTGTGGCACATGGGTAAAGATATTGATTATGTGCCAAACAAACGCAATGGTGGCACGGTGTTAGGTGGCAATATCGCCCCTATTTTTTTTAACACTGCGCAAGATTCAGGTGTATTGCCGATTGAATGTGATGTATCAGGCATGCAAATGGGTGATGAAATTACTATTTACCCTTTTGCAGGGAAAATCACAAATTCAAAAGGTGAAAGCATTGCTACTTTTGCACTTACACCAAATACTATTCCTGATGAAATTCAAGCAGGGGGACGCATTCCACTTATTATTGGACGAGGGTTGAGCGACAAGGCACGCCAAGATTTAGGTTTGGATGTGAGCAAAATTTTCTTACGCCCACAAGATGCTAACAATAGCGATGCAGGTTATACCTTGGCACAAAAAATTGTTGGCAAGGCATGTGGCATAGCAGGTGTGCGTCCAGGTACCTATTGTGAACCACACATGACAACGGTTGGCTCGCAAGACACCACAGGCGCAATGACCCGTGATGAGTTGAAAGAATTGGCTTGTTTAGGCTTCTCGGCAGATTTAGTGATGCAAAGTTTTTGCCATACTGTTGCTTACCCGAAACCTGTTGATTTAGAATTGCAAAACAACCTGCCAGATTTTATACAATCTCGTGGTGGCGTTGCGCTTAAACCAGGTGATGGCGTTATTCATTCATGGTTAAACCGCATGTTAGTACCTGATACAGTAGGCACAGGTGGTGATTCACACACCCGCTTCCCAATGGGTATTAGTTTTCCAGCAGGTTCTGGTTTGGTGGCGTTTGGTGCCTCGACTGGCATGTTGCCATTGGATATGCCAGAATCTGTTTTAGTGCGTTTTCGTGGCACTATGCAGGTGGGCATTACATTAAGAGATTTAGTGAATGCGATTCCTTATTTTGCTATTCAACAGGGTTTGTTGACGATTGAAAAAGCCAACAAGAAAAACATCTTCTCGGGTCGCATTTTGGAAATTGCAGGCTTGGAAGATTTGCAAGTAGAACAAGCTTTTGAATTAACCGACGCTTCGGCAGAACGTAGTGCAAATGGTTGTGCTATTAAACTTAACAAAGAGCCAATAGCACAATATTTACAATCTAACATAGTTTTGTTGTCTACAATGATTGATATGGGTTATGAAGATAAAAAAACCCTTACGCGTCGCATACGAGCTATGCAAAGATGGCTAGATGCACCAGAATTATTATCAGCTGATGATAATGCCGAATATGCAGCTGTTATTGAAATTAATCTCGATGATATCAAAGAGCCTATCCTTGCTTGCCCAAATGATCCTGACAACGTAAAACTACTCTCGGAGGTGGCTAACACCGAAATTGACGAAGTATTTATTGGTTCATGTATGACTAATATCACTCACTTTAGGGTAGTCGCACAATTGTTAAAAAATTGCTCAAAATTGCCAACTGAGCTTTGGGTGGCACCACCAACGCGCATGGACGAATATCAACTTAAAGCAGAAGGTATATACAAAATGTTTGAATCTATTGCCCAACACACAGAAATCCCAGGTTGTTCTTTGTGTATGGGCAATCAAGCACGTGTTAAGGCGAATACTACTGTAATTTCAACTTCAACGCGTAACTTCCCTAATCGGCTAGGTGATAATGCCAATGTGTATTTATCGTCCGCAGAAGTTGCTGCTGTTGCCGCTAAACTTGGGCGTATTCCAAACGTTGAAGAATATTTATCAGCAATGCAATCTATTAAACCAATGTTTGATGATATTTATCGATACCTTAACTTTAGTCAGATGTCTGAATACCAAAAATCGACTAGACATGTTGCGCTTGATACTAATCTTACAAAATAAAAATAGATTTGCATAATCCAACAACACTCAGACAAAATCTAGTTGTTGATAAGTTTCTTTAATAGGTTTTGATGCCCTTATGCAACGCTACAATGCCACCTGATAAATTGTGGTATTCGCAACTACTAAATCCTGCATCTAATACCATCTTTTTAAGAGCTTCTTGATTGGGGTGTTTGCGAATAGATTGCGCTAAATATTGATAAGCATCTTCATCATCAGCAATAATTTTGCCTAATTTCGGCATTATGTTGAATGAATACGCGTCGTAGAATCTTTCCAATAAAGCAATGTCTGTTTTAGAGAATTCTAATATCAACAAACACCCTCCATGCTTTAGCACACGATACATTTCTGCAATACACTGGTTTTTGTCGGTAACATTACGCAATCCAAAAGCAATAGATACACAATCAAAGATATTGTCTGCAAAAGGAATATGCTCGCCATTGAATTGCACGAATTCTACACCTGTGATGCCTTTATTAATCAAATTCTTGCGCCCTTCATTTAGCATGGTTGCATTAATATCAGACAGTATTACCTGTCCACTATCACCCACTTTCGCAGCGAAAGCACGTGCTAAATCTCCTGTGCCACCAGCAATGTCTAGGACCTTGTCTCCTGCTTTAACATTTGATGATGCAATAGTGTAATGCTTCCATAGACGATGTGCTCCGAATGACAAAACATCATTCATTAAGTCGTATTTGCTAGCAACCGAATCAAATACACCACGCACTAAACTTTGTTTTTCCTCAGTGGCAACATCTTTGAATCCAAAATGTGTTGTTTTGTCCATGGCTATCTCTGTGGGTAAGGTCTAAAATCTGCCCCTGTATAAATCTGTGTTGGTCTAAAAATGCGATTGCACCTAACTTGCTCGTGCCAATGCGCTGCCCAACCTGCCGAGCGAGCCATAGCAAAAATAGGTGTAAAGTGCGCTTTGGGAATTTTGAAAATTTCAGCGTATACAATACCCGAATAAAAATCTACATTTGGATAAACACCTTTGACTGAAAGCAGATCTTCACAAACATATTCAACTTCAAGCGCGGTTTCAAAACGTTTAGATAGTTTGACCTTAAATTTATTAATATAATTTTCAATCATGCTCTGTAGGATTGTGGCACGAGGGTCTTTAACTTGATATTCTCTATGCCCCATTCCCCAAATAACTTCTTTATTTTTAAGACGTTTTTCAATGTAACCGCGTGCATTTTTCGCATCACCAATCTCATCTAGCATATTTAAAACATCTTCGTTTGCGCCTCCATGCAATGAACCTGCCAAAGTGCCAACTGCTGCTGAAATTGAGGCAAAAGGATTAGCAAGTGTAGAAGCAGTAACCATTGCTGAGAATGTGCTAGCATTAATTGTATGCTCAGCATGCAAAATCAAACATGCGTCAAACAACTTAACAATATCATTATCTGGAACTTCGCCAAACGACATGTATAAAAAGTTTTTAGCATATGACATTTCTTTACTTGGAGGGATAGGGTCATACCCAGATCGGATACGCGCCCACATTGCCACCAAGGTACTCATATTAGCAATAATTTTGGTAAGTGCGCTTTGCGTGTAAGCAGAATTTGGGTCTTCAGCACCTGCATCTGGATAAAAAGTTGACATTGCTGCAATAGATGCTTGCAAAACGTCCATTGGATGACCGTTAGCTGGCAATGACCACATCATAGAGCGAATATTACGTTTAACTTCATAACGTTTGTGTAGCACATCTTTAAATGTCTTTAGCTTATTTTGGCTTGGCAATTCTCCATCTCTAAGCAGCATTGCCACTTCCTCAAATGAGGCATGTTTAACCAAATCTTGAATTGAATAACCACGGTACGCTAAAACACCATTTTCACCATCGATTGAAGAAATAGATGACTCTGTGGCTGGAACCCCTGCTAGACCTGGAATATATTCGATCATAATGCCCTCTAAATTTATACTGAAAAAGATGAACCACAACCACAAGTAGTTTTGGCGTTAGGATTGTGAATAATAAAACGAGCACCTTGTAAATCCTCTAAATAATCAACTGTTGCGCCAATCAAATATTGATAGCTCATCGGATCAACAACTAGTTTTACACCTTGATTTTCAACACTAGAATCCCCTTCTTTGTGTTTTTCGTCAAATGAAAAACCATACGAAAAACCAGAACAGCCGCCACCTGTAATGTACACGCGTAATTTTAAATTGTCGTTTTTTTCTTCTGTAAGAAGTTCTGATACCCTTTTAGCAGCATTATCACTAAAAATAATATCTGCCGTATCTAAAGTCTGAGTCGCCTCCATCATTCCTCCTTGCAAGGTATTTTAAAGACACCCTGCTATGGCATTAATCCAATTTGCTCTAAACCTAATTTTTCATCTAGTCCAAATATTATGTTCATGTTTTGAATAGCCTGCCCAGATGCGCCTTTAACCAAATTATCAATTACCGATATAACGATCAATTTATTATTATCAGGTGCTTTTTGCAAACCGATTTGGCAAAAATTAGCCCCCTTTACACTACGTGTCTCTGGCGTATTGCCAGAGCCGAGAACTGTTACAAAAGACTCATCTTTATAGGCGTTTTCAAACAATGACTGAACATCTTTATTGCCATCTAATAAATCTACATAAATGGTAGCTTGCATGCCACGGATCATCGGTACAAGGTGGGGTACAAATGTTAAATCCACGCTTTCTCCTGCTAATGAATATAAGGCTTGCTTAATTTCTGGATAATGACGATGCCCAGAAACACCATAAGCCTTAAAGGATTCGCTAGCCTCGCACAATAGCATTGCCTGATTAACCACACGACCAGCACCACTCACACCCGACTTGCAATCTGCGACAATACTAGATAAATCAATGAGTTTATTGTCAATTAAAGGTTTTAGCCCTAATTGAATGGCAGTTGGATAACAACCCGGATTAGCAACAAGATTGGCGTTTTTAATTTGTTCGCGGTTAATTTCGCTTAAACCATAAACAGCTGATGCAAGCAAATCACTTTGAGTGTGTTCTAAACCATACCACTGACGATATTCATTCTTATCTTTTAGGCGAAAATCTGCGCCTAAATCAATTACTTTGATGCCTTTTTCAATAAATGCGCCCGCACTCTTCATAGCCACACCATGCGGTGTGGCAAAAAATATCACATCGCACTCGTCCAAAACTGCATCGTCTGGCAACGAAAAAACCAAATCGGATTGTCCAAGCATTGAAGGAAATACCTCATCAACACGCCGACCAACCTCCGAGCGAGAACTAATCGCTATGACTTGCGCTTGTGCATGATTGTGTAAAAGACGCAACAACTCGGCACCTGTATAGCCTGTACCACCAATAATACCTGCTTTAATCATTAATGTGAATCTCCTAACATTTTCTCAAGATAATGAATATTCATGCCGCCTTTACGGAAAGTTTGATCTGCCATAATGCGTGCATGCAAAGGGATATTAGTTTTAATACCGTCAATCACCATTTCATCTAAAGCATTTTGCATCTTGATAATCGCACCTAATCGAGTATCGGAAAAGGTGATTAATTTGCCAATCATGGAGTCATAATGTGGCGGCACGCTATAACCATCATAAATATGCGAATCAACTCGCACACCCAAACCTCCAGCGGCATGGAATTGAGTAATTTTGCCAGGTGATGGCATAAAGTTATTTGCATCTTCCGCATTAATACGACATTCAAGTGCAAATCCTTTAATTACTATATCATCTTGCGTGAATGATAGAACTTGACCATCTGCAATTAATATTTGCTCACGCACAATGTCAATACCCGTAATCATTTCTGTAACAGGGTGTTCCACCTGCACACGAGTGTTCATCTCAATAAAGTAAAAGGCATTATTTTCGAACAAGAATTCAAAGGTTCCTGCACCACGATAATTGATTTTTTTACAAGCGGCTGTACAAATATTGCCTATCCTATTGCGTAACTCAGGAGTAATACCTAGTGCTGGCGCCTCTTCTACCACTTTTTGATGACGGCGTTGCATTGAGCAATCACGCTCACCTAGATGTATTGCATTACCATACTCATCGGCTAGCACTTGTACCTCAACATGACGTGGCGTGGTAAGGAATTTCTCCATATAAACTTCTGGATTGCCAAAAAAATTTTGCGCCTCAGTCCTAGTTAGTTCGATTGAGCTTAGTAAATCCTGTTCTTTCTCTATCACACGCATACCACGACCGCCGCCGCCGCCAGAAGCTTTAATAATAATTGGAAAACCAATCTTATTAGCAAGCGCAATATTTTGGTTGTCATCTTTGCCTAATCCGCCATCAGAACCAGGCACGCAAGGAACGCCAGAACCTCGCATCGCCTCAATAGCTGCTACTTTATCCCCCATCATACGAATATTTTGCGCACGAGGACCAATAAAAATAAATCCGCTTTCCTCAACACGTTGTGCAAAATCTGCATTTTCGGATAAAAATCCATAACCTGGATGAATTGCATCTGCATGGGTAACTTCAGCCGCTGCAATCAGTGCTGGAATATTTAAATAACTTTCTGCCGATGGGTGCGGACCAATACAAACCGCTTCGTCCGCCAAACGCACATGTTTTAAATCTTTGTCGGCTGTCGAGTAAACCGCAACTGTTTGAATACTCAACTCTTTACAAGCACGCAAGATACGCAACGCAATTTCACCACGGTTGGCAATTAAAACTTTATTAATTTTATTCATCAGAATAACAACCTTATTGAATTACAACTAAAGTTTGACCAAATTCAACCGCATCACCATCACTACACAAAATTTCGGTTACTGTGCCAGATTGATCGGCCTCAATCTGATTCATAATTTTCATTGCTTCAACAATGCAAACCGTATCGCCCTGATTAACATGTTGCCCAAGTTCAACAAATGCAGCAGAGGTTGGTGAGGCAGCACCATAAAACGTGCCTACCATTGGTGAGATAATTGGATGTCCATCAGTTACTGGAGTTTCTATTGATTCAACACTAGCGGGTGCGGACACAGGCGTAACAGCAACAGGTGTTGCCACTTGCACAGGGGCATTGTTGACTGGCACATCGATATAACGAGAGATACGCACCGAATCTTTGCCCTCGACAATTTCAATTTCTGACATGCCAGAATCTTTCAGCAACTCCACTAGTTTTTTTACTTTGCGAATGTCCATTCTAATGCTCCTTAATATGTTTAATTGCTGCATTTAGTGCAAATTCATAGCCTTGTGCGCCAAAACCTGAAATAACGCCATGCGCAATGTCGGAAAAATAAGATTGCTGACGAAATGCTTCGCGTTTATAAACGTTAGACAAATGCACCTCTGTAAACGTAATACCAGTTGCTAATATCGCATCACGCAAAGCAATAGAAGTATGTGTAAATGCCGCAGGATTAATAATCATATATTTTATGCCTTGCTCTCTAGCGGCGTGAATTTTGTTAATCAAACCAGCTTCCGAATTGTCTTGATGGTGTTCAATCGATAATCCCGCATCAATAGCTAACGCAATAATGTGGCTGACAATGTCATCTAAGGTCTGCATGCCGTATTGATCTGGTTCACGCACGCCCAACATATTTAGATTAGGACCACTTAACAACAGAATATCCATCTTTGCTGATTTATATAATACAGATAACCGATTTTACCACCAACATCGGTGATATTAGATGTGTTTAGCCCAACCTAAAATATCTAACTAAATTATTAATTTTTAGAAGCGTTTGCGAGATGCTTGAGAAAATCTTGTGCATTAATCTCTCCCACAATGCGATACGAACGATTTTCAACACCATCTTTAAAAAACAAAATACTTGGTGGTCCAACAATATCAAAACGTCTCATTAAAGTTTTGTCAATGTCATCATTAGCTGTAACATCTGCCTGCAATGCAATGACATTGCTTATCTCTCGTACTACCTGTGCATTTGCAAAAACAAAACGCTCCAACTCTTTACAGGCAATACACCAATCTGCATAGAAGTCTAACATAACAATTTGTTTATTGATTTGCGCCTCATCTAACACGCGGTCTAAGTCATCACTTGATTTGATTTGTTTAAAAACAATGTGTGTTTTTTCTGCTTGAGTATTCGTAGCATAGCCAGCAAGTGGTGCCAACATATCACCACCACCACGTGCTACTAAGCCCCATAACAACAAACCATAAATCAATACCAACAACCCGATGCCCTTAAAAATACGTTGCCAAGCACTTGTTGTATTCGTCAAAGAGTTCAACACCCCCATGGCAATTGGCGACAAAGTAAACAATGATGCCCATAATATCAACGACACATAAGGCGAAATAATGCGCTCTAATAGCCAAATTGCCACTGCTAGCATCAAAATGCCGAATATGTATTTAACATTGTCCATCCAACCACCAGACTTAGGCAATTTACTCACACCTGCACCCACCAATAACAATGGTGCCCCCATACCTAGACTCATCACAAATAATGACAAACCGCCAAGCATAGCATCGCCCGTTTGTCCGATATAAATGAGTGCACCTGCAAGTGGGGGAGCAACACAAGGACCAACAATTAATGCTGATAACAAACCCATAATCGCCACGCCGATTAGGTTTCCACCTTCTTGTTTATTGCTGATATTAGTAATTTTGTTTTGTAAACTAGATGGTAATTGAATCTCATAATAACCAAACATTGAAAATGCTAATAACACAAAAATAGCACTAAACAACATCAACATCCAAGGGGCTTGAAATAAGGCTTGCAAATTCTCGCCAAAATAACCCGCTATTACTCCTGCTATTGAATAAGTAACACTCATTGCAAACACAAAGACAATTGACATAATCAACGCTTTTTTAGTGCTAATCTCACCCTTTTGTCCAACAATAATGCCCGATAAAATCGGTATCATTGGAAACACGCAAGGGGTCAATGAGAGCAACAGACCAAAGCCAAAGAAACTTACCAGAACCCAAAAAATATCGTCTTGTTGCAACAAGTTAGCAATTTTATCAGTTGCATTTAACGGTTTTTTATTTGCAATATTCGGCGTCCTAGGTTGCTGTTTATCGTGCTTAATTGCACCACTTTTTTCTAGTTTAGGCAGCCTGATATCGGTGGTTTTTTCTATTGGTGGATAGCAAATACCACCCAACCAACAACCTTGGAATTTAGCAATAAAATTAACTTGTGATGATTGAATATTAGTTAATGGAATATCAACATTTAACACCCCAGTGTGTACTTCAACCGTGCCAAAAAATTCATCATTTTTAATTGTTCCTTTAGGAAATTCAATATTACCAAATTCTGCACCTTTGACATCAATAAAAAACTTATTATGGTAAAGATAATATTCTGGATGAATATCCCAACTAGCACGCAGAGTATTAGCATCAATAGCCACTAATGAGTAGGCAAACGCCTGATCCACAGGTAGTGGTTCATCAGAAATTGGGGTTACTTTTTCAACAACAGAGCGCATAGCAGGCTCGATTTTGGACAAAACATTAAAAGCACTGTCAATCAGTGATTCGCTGTTATTATCAATTTTCAGGCTAACCGATTTCGTCATCGGCGGATAGCATACACCCAAATCCGCACAACCTTGAAACTCAACATTCACAACAATAATCTCTGATTCGTCGCCAACAATAGGCACACTAACCGAAACATTGTCGTGATACACTTCAACCCTGCCAAAAAATTCATCATCTTTAATTGTTGCAACGGGAAATTGTGCTACACCTAGACGTTGAGGATGGTCTGATGCAATTTTGATTTTATCTTTATAAAGATAATAACCCTTAGCAATATCCCAAGTTAACAAAATTTTGTTATCAACAACTCTTCCCTTAAAGGCAAACGCTTGATCTGCGGGCAACAACTCTTCTTGTGCATTGGTAAATATAGATATCAATAAAAGTAAAGACAACAAAATGTGTTTCATCTGCTTTCCTCTAAATACAATGATGTTTGTATTATGTTACACACCGCATGTCAATAAGTAAATATTATTTGTCAACATTATCATAATTTTTTTTACAAACAGTTTGTTTGTTCATGGTTAAAAATTGCTAATTGCATCACCAAACCAAAAAACCCCAAGCTTTCGCCTAGGGTTTTCAAAAATTTAACGTAGTTGTAATGTTTGATTCGGTGTCTATTTAGGGTGGAATGACAAAAGCCAAAATTAATTAATTTTTGCTTTAATTGCATCAACAACCGCATCAGATGAGAGTGCATCCACACTCAGCAACAAACCTTCAGCTTGATAAAAATCAACTAAAGGTGCTGTTTGTTTGTTGTATACGTTTAAACGATTGCTGATTGCCTCTTCGGTTTCGTCATCACGTTGCGCCACAGCTCCACCACACTTATCACATACATCTTGAATTTTTGTCGGGTTAGATTTAACATTGTAAATTGCACCACACTTACTACA
Organism: uncultured PS1 clade bacterium; assembly: GCA_937950605.1. Taxonomy (GTDB): domain Bacteria; phylum Pseudomonadota; class Gammaproteobacteria; order PS1; family Pseudothioglobaceae; genus Thiodubiliella. The sequence continues at coordinate 15,336 of CALFDA010000004.1, forward strand.
AGTACGACGCGTTGTTAGACGATCAAGAATTACATCTTTAGGAACATCTATTTCAACAACAGCATCTAATTTTTCACCTATCTGATCAAGCAATGTTTTAAGTGCTTTAGCCTGTGGAATTGTGCGCGGAAATCCATCTAATAAATAGCCAGACTTACAATCATCTTCTTTAAGGCGCTCTTCCATAATACCCATAATGAGTTCATCAGACACCAAATCACCCGTTTTCATTGCCACTTCTGCTTGCTTGCCAAGTTGCGTACCAGCCGCAACAGCCGAACGCAAAATATCACCTGTAGAAATTTGAACTGAACCATCAAGTTTAGTTAATAATTTTGCAACCGTACCCTTGCCCGCACCTGGCGCACCTAGAAGAATGAGTTTCATAATGTTTCCTTAAAAAATAAATAATCAAAATATAGTCAGTGTGTCATAAATCTAAAACAGGCGGATTATACCATCAAGGATTTTTATGTAAAAACTACTGAACCACAACCACCATAGCCGGACGCACTAATCGACCATTGAGTGTGAAACCGATTTGCACAACCTCCAAAACAGAATTTGATTCCTTGTCGGGCATTGGCAACATATTAACCGCCTCATGCAACTCGGGATTAAAAGGCTGGTTTTTTGGATTAATCGACTCGACGCCAAATTTCTCTAAGGTAGAAAGAAAAATCTTGTCTGTCATCTTTAGACCTTCGATAATATTTTCGATGGTTGCACTTTCTTTATTAGCGGTTTTGAGTCCCATGCTTAATGAGTCCTTAATTTCAAGCAAAGCCTTAACAAAGCCATCTAATGCGAACTTATGCGCATTCTCTAAGTCTTTAATATTGCGACGCTTGATGTTTTCTATTTCGGCTTGAGCGCGCAACACTTTATCCCAATTATCTTTGGCAGATTGTTGCGCTTCTTTTAATTGTGCCCGCAAATCATCAATCTCAGATAGGCTAGAAGCGTTGTTAATCGCAGCTTCAATATTCGCAGTATCCATTGTTTTTTTATCTTGTGATTTTGCTGAATCTTGCGTATTTTTTTTGTTTTCTGCTTTCTTTTTTGTCATTTTTAGTGTTTAACTCGTGTATATTTTCATATTATGTAGTGTCTATTTTAAATAAATCAACAATAAATATTCTATGTTTAACACAATTGGAATTATTACTAAACCTAACGACTCACGCAGCGATGAGAAAGCCAAAATACTAAGCAATTTATTTATCAAAAAAAATGTGAAAGTAGTGCATGAAAACGAACAACATATTAAGCAAGCAGACTTAATTGTTGTTGTGGGCGGTGATGGCTCATTGCTTAGTGCCGCACGTACTTTTGTTGATAAAAAGATTCCAATATTAGGCATTAATCTAGGTAGGCTTGGATTTTTAGCAGATGTGTCGATTACTGATATGGAAGAAATTGTTAATGAAGTTTTGAGTGGACGATTCACTCAAGAACAACGCCATCTGTTATCTTGCCAAATCGAACAAAGAGATAAAACACTAGGACAATTTTTAGCGCTTAATGATGCCGTTATCCATAGAACAAAAGCTTTAAAAATGATTGAGTTTGAGTTGTTTATCAATGATACATTCGTTAGCAATCAACGCGCTGACGGACTTATCGTTACGACTCCAACTGGTTCAACTGCTTATGCTTTGTCAAGTGGCGGACCGATTATACACCCTGGAATAAACGCCATTGGTCTAGTGTCTATTTGCCCACACACCATGAGCCATCGACCTTTATTAGTGCCCGGTGATGATAAAATATTAATCATAATCAAAGATGCGGAAGATGGTGCAATTATTAGTTTTGATGGACAAACTTCGGTTGCTATTGAAACAGAACAAGTTATTTGCTTAAACCAATATAGCAACGTTATCAACTTACTACACCCCAAACACTATGATTATTTCGAGATTATTCGCTCTAAATTACACTGGGGCAGCCAATTTTAAATAAAGTCATCAAACTATGCTATCTGGGTTATCGGTTAAAAATCTAGCGGTTGTTGAAGAACTAAACTTGTCATTTAAATCTGGCATGAGCGTCATAACAGGCGAAACGGGTTCTGGCAAATCTATTATTTTGCAGGCTTTAAATTTAGCACTAGGTCATCGTAGTGATGCTACGCTTGTACGCTATGGACAAGACAAAGCTGAAGTTAGTGCCATCTTTGATGTATTCAAGCAAAAAAAGATACAAAACTACCTAAAAGAACAATCATTAGATGCGGATGGTGAATGTATTTTGCGTCGTATTATTAGTAGTGATGGTCGCTCAAGAGCTTTTGTTAATGGCATCAACGTACCACTTTCGGTGATGCGTAGTGTGGGAGAATTGTTAATCAACATGCATGCTCAAAACGAGCACCAATTACTACTAAGTAGCAATCAGCAACGTGAATTGCTAGATGCTTATGCTAAAAACTCTAAATTATGTAATACGATCAATGTCTGTGTGTCCGAATATAATACAATCAGCAACCAAATTAGCGAACTAAATAGCAGCCAAGCATTCAAGCAACAACAGCAAGAATTATTACAACATCAATGGCAAGAACTAAAAGATGCTATGCTTAATCAAAATGAGCTTGATACGATTGAAAACGATTTTAAAACCAGTGCAAATATCGGCAGTTTGATTGAAAAAACCGCACAACTGCTTAATCAACTTGAATGTGAATCAGGTGTTAATACACAATTACTAAATACGCTTAATACAATAAATCAAGTGCTTGAAATCGACGAAAAACTTGCGCCTATTGCAGAACTACTCAACAGTGCACAAGTGCAAACTCAGGAAGCAATTTACGAATTAAACAACTATCTAAACGGCGTGTCTGTTGACGAGAAAACTGCCACAGAACTAGAATCACGCTTGGGTGAGTTACATGATTTATCACGTAAACATAATTGTCAAATTACCGAACTAATCAACATCAAAGATAAGATTGCCATGGCTTTAGAAAAGATTGGTGGCACAAATGCGTCATTAGATATGCTAAAACAACAAAAGATGGCCTTAACGCAACAATACCAAGAATATACTAAAGCCTTAAGTAAGGCGAGAACCGATAAGTCAGCATTGCTGTCAAACCTAGTTACCGAAGAAATGCAAGTCTTAGGTATGCTGGGTAGCAGTTTTAAAGTTGACTTGCCACAAAAAATGCAAGGCGTGCATTACAATGGCAATGAGGGCGTTGATTTCTTAGTGAAAACCAATATGGGTGACCACTTCAAGCCTTTGAAAAAGGTTGTTTCGGGGGGTGAATTATCACGTATTTCCTTAGCAATATCAGTAATAAATAGCAACAGCGAAAATACTCCAACCCTTATTTTTGATGAGGTTGATGTTGGCATTAGTGGTGCAGTGGCTGAAGTGGTAGGGCAAAAACTCAAGCAGCTTTCCAAGCACTACCAAATCATTTGCATCACCCACCTAGCTCAAGTAGTTGCTTTTGGACATCAACACTTACGCGTGCAAAAAACACAAGAAAAAGATAGCACACAAACCACTGTTACACAACTCTCTGATAATCAACGTGTAGATGAAATTGCACGTATTTTAGGTGGTGCAACCATCACCAACAAAACACGAATTGCTGCTGAAGAAATGCTTGCATTAAGCATTTAGTTATTTGAGTTTAGGTGCAATAGTAAATGTAGAATAGTCTGCTAGACACTCTAAGAAAGTGTGAAAATCAAGGTTTGGTTAAACAATAGGAGCGTTTTGTAAGAAACCAGTTTTTTACAAGAAAATATTTGACTTTTGTCAAACAAATCTTTTTGATTTTATTGCATTCTGTTTATGTATTAAAAAAGCACTAAAGCACTAAACCACTATCGAGGGTAAGATTTAGCGTGTTTGCATTTTGAAATAAAGTGTTTAATGTATTAATTACATCAAAGCACACTAGTATAACCACCACCGTCAATTATATCTGCTAATGAGGAAGCTATAGTTGGCATGTCTATGCCGTGAAAATAAATAACACAAACTTCTGATGATCTCATATCCCGTATCAGCAAGGCATCACCAACACCATCTATGCTGATACTACTTACACTCGCAGGTTTAGCAGTTGATGTTGCATGGTTAAGATCAATCTTGTCTTCGCCTATTTGAAAATCTTCAATAACATTGTAATTATTGTTCATTGAAGATGCAGATGAGTTAACAAATTCATCAAAAATAAAAGTATCACTACCATCACCGCCGTGCATATGATTTATACCGAGTCCACCATATATAGTATCATTACCTTCACCGCCTAATAACCTATCATTACCATTACCGCCATTTAACCTATCCATACCTGCTCCACCTATTAGCACATCATCACTTCCGTACCCAGCTAAAACATCATCACCTGATCCAGCCATTATCACATCATTAGCATCCTGTCCAGAGTAGGATTGATCGACAGTTCTGCTGCTATCATCTGTATATATGCCTCCTGAACTACTTATATCCTCAAATAATTGTTTTATTTGTGATATTTTCTCATCAGGTATTTCAATATCAATTCCGTTTTCGCCTTGATAAACTAAATTATTTATGTAATTATCGAACTCACTTTTAGTCTTGTGTTCAACTTCTAAATCTGTGCCATATTCTTGAGTTTTTATAACAGCGTAACTATCATTACTAAATTTAATGACATCTACAAGCTTTCCGTCTGCATCAACCATTACAAGATCTTCACCATCTCGGGATACACTAATAGTTCCATCACTATTATCTTTGATCTCAAACATGTAGCCAGATGTATTAATGTTAAAAAAGGTATGTGTACTAGTGCCATCGTCATAAGTAGCAGTAACCTTAACCCTATAAGTATGATTGTTTTTAACAGCAGTATTTGATGTGATACTAAGCGTGCGTGTTGAGGAGTCAAAATTAAACCATGAAGGCGTTATCACTTTACCATTTTCATCTATTAATTCAACACTATAGGTTGGTGCATCACCATCTTTATCGATAAAAGTATTTTCTGGTATAACCCAACTCTCATCAGTATTTGGGCTTCTATCAAAATTTTTATCGGCAATGGGGTTAGCAAGAAGTGGGTTGTTGTTTTCATCTTGGACAGTGTTTTCATCTTGGACAGTTGAATCACTAGGAGCATTCCCTCCGCCACTATCACCAGCAACGCCACCGCTGCCACCTAATAAACCCAGTGAAGCCACAGCAGGATTAAAAGTACCGACAACTATAAGTCTAGCAAAAGACTCAGCAAAAGATATAGATTGAGTATTAGCAATGGTTAATAGTGCATCATTATCACCATAAAAATGCATAATCTTTGAGCCCTCATCAAGGACAATAAAATCACTCTCAACAACATAATGCATGCCACCTTCATCAGGTAGAGCAACTAAACAAGATGAATCAGTCGAACATACCTCAAAATAGTTGTCAAATACAACTGTGGTGTTGTCTTCAATTAACACCTCTAAATCTTGCTTAACTTTTTTAGCAATTAGACTAAAGTCTTTGTTTAGAGTCTCGCCATCTTTGATAGTAATGTCATAGACATAACCTGATTGGACTTTGACGTGTTGAACACCCTTGCCCTTGTCGGCAATGATGTTGTTTTTGTTTAAGTCTTTGGCGAGGTTTTGTGGTGTTTGCTGTGGTGCTTTTGCTTCTATCGTTGTTGGCGTTGTCTCCACAATTCCTTCTCCTTTTTGATTCTACATAAACCTTAACATTACAAGTTTTGGGTTTATTGTTTATACTTTTTTACTTTTTTACTTTTTTACTTTTTTACTTTTTTTTCAAATATTTTTTAAAAAATATTTATATAAACATAACGCAAATCATAATGAATCAATTATTGCATCACCAAACTCAGAGCAAGATAGCAAAGTAGCGCCTTGCATTAGTCGCTCTAAATCATAGGTTACAGTCTTGTTTTGGATAACATTTGATATAGCACTTAATACATTATCCGCAGCCTCAACCCAGCCTATGTAGCGCAACATCATCTCTGCTGAAAGAATAATTGAACTTGGATTAACTTTATTTTGCCCCGCATACTTTGGTGCTGTGCCATGTGTTGCCTCAAACACCGCTGTAGTGTCTGATAAATTAGCACCTGGGGCAATGCCGATACCGCCTATTTGTGCAGCAAGAGCATCTGAAATATAGTCCCCGTTTAAATTAAGTGTGGCAACCACTGAATATTCTTCTGGGCGTAATAGAATTTGTTGCAAGAAAGAATCGGTAATAACATCTTTAACGGTAATCGTTGTGCCTGTTTTTGGATTGCTAAATGCACACCAAGGTCCATCATCATTTACTTTAGCGCCAAATTCATCTCGTGCGAGTTCATAACCCCATTTTCTAAATCCTCCTTCGGTGAACTTCATAATATTGCCTTTATGCACCAAAGTTACTGAATCTTTGTCATTATCAATTGCATATTGAATGGCACTACGCACTAAACGCTGTGTGCCTTCTTGCGAAACTGGTTTAATACCAATACTAGAAGTTTGGGGAAAGCGAATTTTGTTTGTACCCATTTCATTTTGTAAAAAATCAATGACTTTTTTTGCCTCATTTGTACCTGCTTGATATTCAATACCTGAATAAATGTCCTCAGAATTTTCCCTAAAGATCACCATGTCAATTTTTTCGGGTGCTTTAATAGGTGTTGGGGTGCCACTAAAATATTGCACTGGACGCTGACAAATAAATAAATCAAGGGCTTGACGAATCGCCACATTAAGTGAGCATATACCGCCCCCGACTGGTGTTGTTAATGGACCTTTAATGGTTACTGCAAATTCTTGCATGGCATCTAGTGTTTCTTGTGGTAAGTATTCGCCATATAACGCGTTGGCTTTTTCGCCCGCATAAATCTCCACCCATTTAATAACTCTCTTGCCTTGATAAGTTTTTTCTATAACTGCATCAATGACTTTTTTCATCACTGGTGAGATGTCAACACCAATACCATCACCTTCAATGTAGCCAATAATTGGGTTATTTGGAACTTGAATAGCACCAGCGTTAAAAGTAATCTTTTCACCATCAACTGGTATGTGAATGTGTTTATCAGTCATTTATAGAACTTTATATGTCCAGTGAAATTTTACTGCAAAATTATGTTTTTTATTACCAAATTTTTAGATAAAAAGCGTTATTTTATATGTTTTTAAATTGTATTTGTATAGTTGTTTAATTATATGCAACGCTTAATATTTTGCGCACTTGAGAAAATATTGATAAGCCTTGTTGTTAGTTTCGTTTTGATAAAAATAACCCAATTCATCAAAACTACGCTCAATGCTAGGTGCATCGCTAACTTGTAGCCCAATCAATACACGTCCAAAATCAGCACCATGATTACGATAATGAAATAGGGAAATATTCCAATCAACACCGATTTTTTTCAAAAAATCTAATAAAGCACCGGGACGCTCGGGAAATTCAAAACGATATAGCCTTTCATTTTTAACATCAGCACGCCCACCTACCATATAACGAATATGTGTTTTAGCAATGGAATTATCACTCATATCTAAAATATCAAATGATTTTGAGAGTCTGTCGATTAATGCCTGTTTTTCATCAAGCCCCCCATTAAGTGCTACTCCTACAAAAATATGCGCTTGAGCAGATGGCGTGTAACGGTAATTAAATTCAGTAATTGCAAGATTGTTCAATAATTCACAAAACTGTAAAAAACTACCGGGTTTCTCAGGGATAGTGACAGCGATGATAGCCTCATTATGTTCACCTAAATCAGCACGTTCAGCAATATAGCGCAAGCGGTCAAAATTTACATTTGCCCCAGAAACAATGGCAACTAAGTTCTCATTTTCTGTGGGATTTTTCTCAATATATTTTTTGAGTCCTGCCGTGGCTAAGGCTCCAGCGGGCTCAGCAATAGAGCGCACATCTTCGTAAATGTCCTTAATAGCGGCGCAAATTTCATCATTACTAACCAAAACTACTTCATCAACCACTGTTTTAGCGATTGGATAAGCAACCTTACCAATTTGCTTAACAGCCACGCCATCGGCAAAGCGCCCTACTTCTGGAAGTTTGATTCTCTTAGCATTTTTAAGCGCTAAATATAGGGTTGGCGAATCTTTGGGTTCAACTCCAATAACTTGAATATTAGGCGCATAATGCTTAATGTAAGTTGCCATACCCGCAATTAATCCGCCACCGCCAACAGGGATAAAAACTTTATCTATATTTGGATTTTGCGCTAAAAGCTCTTTAGCAATGGTTGCCTGACCCGCTATAACTTCAATATCATCATAAGGATGAATAAAAATTAAATCCTGTTGTTTTTCTAATTGTTGCGCATAGGTGAAAGCATCATCATACATATCACCATGCAAAACCACCGTGCCGCCAAGTTGTTTAACCGCATTAACTTTAATTTTAGGAGTGGAAAGTGGCATAACAATTAGCGAATCAATGCCAAGTCTACTAGCAGACAACACAACACCTTGTGCATGATTGCCTGCGCTCGATGCTAAAATGCCTTTGCGTGCTTGCTCCAAAGTAAGCCCAGATATTTTTTGATAAGCGCCTCTGAGTTTAAAAGAGTGTGTTATTTGTTCATCTTCACGCTTTAAATAAATCGTATTTTTGCTACGCATACTTAGTTGATGCGCAATATTCAATGGGGTCTTAATTGCAACATCATAAACCCGTGTGCTGTTTGCTAAATCAACAATTTTTTGCATGTAATTCTCGTAGATAATCAACACTCACATAATTGTGTTTAGTTTGCTCACCCTTTAATACGGTGAAATGTTTATTAGGTTCGCCTAAATGATCAAGCACCGCCATTGCATCGTCAAACTGGTGTGTCTTGGTGTATTCATTCACTGTAATTAGTGTTTTTAACTTCGCATCGGTTGCGGCAATAATGCCATTATATGAATCTTCAAAGGCAATCGCATGATTAGGATTAAGATTCATTTGCCCTAATACATAGTGATAAATATCTGCTGCAGGCTTAAGATTCGCCACCACATCGCCTGCACCAATCACCTCAAACCAATCTAGCGCATCAACGCCAAGCGCATTGCTGATGAGCGAGCTAACATTAGCGGGTGTAGTGGTAGTAGCAATTGCCAATCTTAAACCTGCTAATCGCGCCTCATTAAGCAAGCGTGTCACGCCTGTTCTAAGAGGTATTGCGCCAGTGTTGATAAGATGTACATAAATTTTAGTTTTTAAGGCGTGTATTTTTTTAGCAAGTGCATCAACATCATCACATTCAAAGTCAGGACGATAGGTTTTTAAATAATGTTTAATGCGTAATTGTCCGCCAGTTACATCTAGCAATTTATGATACATTTCACTAGTCCAAAACCAATCTAACCCTAATTCTTTAAATGCTTCGTTAAAAGCTACCAAATGTGCATCACGCTCGGTATTTGCTAGTGTTCCATCTACGTCAAAAATAAGTGCCTCTAATGCCATAGTTTTTATTATAATAGGTGAAATGTGCGCTATTTTAGATTAACAAACCATTATGTCGGAGCCTAATTTTCAAGATATTCCTGATTATAAACCCAAAAAAGGTGAAAAATTTATGTCTAAAAGGCAAATTAAGCACTTTAAAGAAAAGTTAAGTGCTTGGAGAAATCAATTAGTTAGCGACGCTGAAAATACTATTACACACATCCAAGAAGATTCTTCAAAGGTGGCAGATGATAACGATAGAGCTACTCTTGAAGAAGAGTTCACACTTGAATTAAGAGCTCGTGATCGTGAAAGGAAATTAATTGTAAAGATTGAAAAATCCCTACATACCATTGAGATGGGGGATTACGGTTATTGCAAGACTTGTGGCGCAAAAATTTCCTTGAAAAGACTAGAAGCACGCCCGACTGCAGATGAGTGCATTGATTGCAAGACCATCGCAGAACGCAAAGAGGGTAGTTTTTAAAACAAATTTAGCAAAACCCCAGCCCATCAATCAGATACAATCCTTTGTTATGCCAGTATATAGTTGTAAGTTTGCTAATTGCTATTTAAACAGAAAAATCCAAAAGTGAAAAAATTTGGGCAATTTTCAGTAAAAAATTGATTAGATTGGGAATTGAACGAATTTTTACATAATTTACAACGTAATTGGTTTGTGAGTTGTTTATACGCCTTGATTGATTGCTTTAATGGCTTTATATAAAGCACTGTTTAATTGAGGTTACAACCATTTAACAGAGTCCTTAATCGCATCTGTAAGTGTTGATATAGCAACATCATCGATGATAAATGGTGGCATTGTGTAAAGCAATTTGCCATATGGTCTAAGCCAAACACCATTTGCAATCAGCCGATTTTGGATTTTTTCCATATCAATTATATCCACCATCTCTACCACGCCAATTGCACCCAAGACCCTCACATCAGCAACCTTTTTATTAGTTTTAAGTGGTAATAATTGTTGATATAGGTGTTTTTCTATGCGGGTAATATTATCTTGCCAAGGTGAATTTAGCAATAAATTGATACTAGCATTTGCCACCGCACAGGCGAGTGGATTCGCCATAAAAGTTGGACCATGCATAAGTGTGCCGACATTATTTGCAATTTCATCGCTAGTGAGTGTTACTCCAAGACTCAAATAACCACCTGTAAGTGCTTTGCCTAAACATAGGATATCGGGTTTAACATTAACATATTCAAGCGCAAATAATTTGCCCGTTCTGCCGAATCCTGTGGCGATTTCATCTAAAATAAACAAAACCTCATGTTGTTCGCAAAGTTTTTTTGCTTCTACTAAATATTGAGGATCGTAAAACCGCATGCCACCTGCACCTTGTACCACAGGTTCCAAAATCATCGTAGCAATGCTACTTGCATTTTGTTTGAGTGTTGTCTTTAGGTCTTTGAGTGCCACATGCCAATCCACCATAGACGGGCTTTTGACAAAAAAATGTTGTGCTAACATACCTTTAAATAGATGATGCATACCATTATCAGGGTCACACACACTCATCGCCCCAAAAGTATCTCCGTGATAACCGCCACGAATGGTAACAAATTTTTGTTTGTCATTTTTGCCTCTATTTTGCCAATATTGCAATGCCATTTTCAACGCAGATTCAACCGCAACCGAGCCTGAATCAGTAAAAAAAACTTTACTCAAATTATTAGGGGTAATTGCAACCAAGGTTTTTGCTAAGTCGATTGCACTTTGGTGGGTCAAACCCCCAAACATTACATGCGACATTTTTGCTAATTGCTCGCTAATAGCCTTATTAAGTGTGGGATGGTTATAGCCATGAATTACACTCCACCAAGAACTCATGCCATCAATCACACATTCGCCATTATCCAAATTTAGGTAGACACCATTAGCGGAACGCACTTTATGTGCAGCTATTGGATTGGGTATCTTGGCATAAGGATGCCACAAGTGCTGAGTGTCAAAACTATCCATATTGTCATATAACTTTGTAAAATAACCAAAATCGCATGATAATCGTTATAACGTGAAAAATCCAAGTAAACACATGCCGAAACGAATCATTGATTGTTGTTGGCTTGAATTCATAATAACAATTCATCAAAACACTCAACTTTATCAGATGCTTTTGCAACAAGCTTGTGTTAAAGGATTCAACCATTGTATAGATGGCAAAACAATAGCAAAGTTAGTATAAAATGCAAATGCAAATGCAAATGCAATAGGCAATAGCGAGTTTTTAGACAATGTTAAAACCATGCGCGCACAGCACTTTTCATAATACATCTAAAGAGCATTTACAAAGATATACACAAGAATTTTGTTTTAGAAAAAATGACAATATGTCATACAATTTTGTTGTAAATATTTGTTTGCAGGCAACAGGTGTATCAAATATATAATAAACTCAATACTATGAAACAAATAATCAAGCCAATTAACAAGCCTTTCAGTGATATAGTCGGCGATGTGGTTAGGCACAATCCCAGCATTAATGAGTTAGATGTATCAAGAATATATACCGATAAAGATATATCTGTATACAACGATGATTGTATGAAAGCATTTAAGTATTTGCCTGATAATAGTGTGGATTTTATAGCCACAGACCCGCCATATTTTATAGACGGTATGGGCGATGATTGGAATGATAAAGCATTAAATAAGAAAAAAACAAAAGCGGGTGCTGTAGGTGGATTGCCAATAGGCATGAAATTTGACCCTATGCAAGGCAAAAGACTATATAAATTTTTTTATAAAGTGTCTCAAGAGTTCATGAGGATATTAAAACCAGGAGGATTTATGGTTTCATTTTCGCAAGGTAGGCTATTTCATAGACTAGCATTAGCTTGTGAAGATGCTGGATTCGAAATTAGAGATATGCTGATATGGGAGCACAGCGGAGGACAGGGTAAGGCTTTTACGCACAATCATTTTGTTCAAAAAATGGGTATATCATATGTAGAAAAGCAAAAGATAATTGATAAATTAAGAAATAGAAAAACACCACAATTAAGACCAAAGTTTGAGCCAATAGTATTGGCACAAAAACCAAAAGATGGAACTTTTGTGAACAACTGGTTAAAGTGGAGGACTGGGCTTGTTAATATTGATTTTGACGAAGGACAGCAAACCACAATATTTAGATATAACAAGCCAAAAAAAGCAAAGAATATCAGCCATATGACAGTAAAGCCTGTTCCCCTATTAGAGCGACTTATAGAGATATTTACGGTAGAGGGGCAAACGGTGTTAGACCCGTTTCTAGGTAGTGGAACGACTGGAGTAGCAACTATAAAACAGCACAGAAAATTCATAGGTTTTGAAATTGAGAAAAAATATTTTCAAATCTCTGTCGATAGATTAAAAAGTTATGAAGAAAATATCTAAACAAGGCAATCATACGCATATATCTAATAATGAAATTAATAGCATATACGCTAAATTGAAAAATGAGCATGCAACATATCTAGCACAATATGGCGTTAGGCTACCAAAAAAATACAGTATGAAGGCGCTATGGCTTGTTTATTTGAGGAAGTGCAGGGGTAAGTTAGTGCATAAAGACACAATTTCAGAGTTCGTGCAGTCAAAAAAACCAAAATCAGGCAAAGACCAACAAGTAAGACACTTGGCTAGTGATGGTTGGTATGTATTAAATAAAGGCGATAAAATTCCTAATCAAGATAAGAAGATAGAAAGTGGCTATCATGTGTTACTAACAGTAGAAAACCCAAAGCCTAATTTCCTACATAAAGCATTAAAAAGAGCAGGTAGAGTATCAGCGCAAAACTTTGAACAATTAAAGGTCACATATGATTTTAGATGTGCAACTTGTGGCTCAATAGAAAATAAACCACACATACTAGAGCCTACACTAATAACAACGCTACAACAAGGACATATGAACCCACACGATAAATTAACACTTAAAAACACTATACCGCAATGCCAATTATGTAATCAAACATATCAAGATGACTATGTATTTAATGATAAAGGCAGGGTGATAGCAGTGGCATCTACAACACCAATAATCAAAGCCCATGATAGTGTAAAGCAAGCCATAAAAGATATGTTAAATAATGAAAGTTAGAGCATGTAGTATATAGTTCCTGTTCCAACAAAAAAGTTGCACTTATAATTTACAGCTAAGATGCTAAAAGCAATAAATTTAGATTCTCGCAATACGCTTAATTATTTGCTATTACCAATTGCAGCAATTTTTTATTTATTATCATTGACTAGAAAAATATTGTATCGCCTTGGTGTATTTTCTACACGTTATTTTGATATACCTGTGATAGTGGTAGGTAATATTACTGTTGGTGGTAGTGGCAAAACCCCTATTGTGATTGCTTTGGTTAAGCATTTTCAACAGCAAGGTAAAAAAGTGGGTGTGGTCTCGCGTGGCTATGGCAGAAAATCAAAACGCTCAAGCAAAATTCAGGGTTTAGCATCCCAATTAGTGCACGAGGAGTCAAATGTTTTCGAGGTTGGCGATGAGCCAATGTTAATTTATCAACACACAAAAGCCTTAGTGATGGTTGACAAAAAACGCACACAAGCAATACATCAGCTTATTAGCCAGCATCAAATAGATATTATCATTAGCGATGATGGTTTGCAACATTATGCAATGGGGCGAGCAGTTGAAATTGCAGTACTAGATGGCAAGCGTCGTTTCGGTAATGGCTGGTTTTTGCCTGCTGGTCCACTGCGAGAATCAATTACAAGATTAAAAAGCGTGGATTTTATTGTTAATAATGGCGCACAGCATACAGGCGAATATAACTCGAAATTAATACCCAAATCATTTATTAATTTATCCACAGGCGTTGTTCAACCACTGGATTTTTTCAAAAAAAAACTCTGCCATGCTGTAGCAGGCATTGGATATCCGCAGCGTTTTTTTGACACACTATCTGAGTTAGGTGTTGTGCTTGAAACTCATGCATTTGCAGACCATTATAATTTCACCAAAAAAGATTTTAGTTTTGCTCAAGATTATCCAATTATTATGACAGCAAAGGATTGTGTAAAATGCGGGCAGTTTGCAACAAAGCAAATGTGGTATTTGCATGTTGAAGTTGAATTAAGTGATGGTTTTTTAGAAAAATTAGAGGCTAAATTATGATTGACGAATCCTTATTAAAATTATTAGTTTGTCCACAAAGTAAGGCACCACTTAAGCAACTAGGTGATGAGTTAGTTTGTGAAGAAAGCGGATTAGCCTACCCGATTGTTGATGATATTCCTGTCTTGTTAGTTGAAGAGGCAAGAAAAATAAAATAATGAATTTTAGTGTTATTATCCCCGCACGTTACCAATCAAAACGTTTAAACGCTAAATTGCTTCAAGATATTCATGGCAGACCCCTGATTTGGCATACCCATGAAAATGCCAAAAAAAGTGGCGCGTCTAGTGTAATTATCGCTACAGATGACCCCCGTATCGAGCAAATTGCAAATGATTTTGGCGCAAATACTTGCATGACTAGCAAAAAACATACATCAGGCACTCAACGTATCGCAAAGGTGTTGGAAACACTCAAAGTTGATGATAAACAAATTGTTGTCAATGTGCAGGGCGATGAGCCGATGTTAAGTGCAAAAGTGATTAAACAAGTGGCACAAAATTTAGCCGATTCTAAAATGCAAATGGCAACACTGTGTGAACATATTGTTGACAAAGCACAATATTTAGACCCAAATTGTGTGAAAGTAGTATTTGATAAATTTGGCAAAGCCTTGTATTTTTCGCGCTCACCAATCCCCGCTTTTCGCGATGAGGTAGATTTTGATATAACATTGTGTTTTAAACATGTTGGCATTTATGCTTATCGTTGCGGTTTTATTAAAAAATATTTGAATATGAACCATTCAAATTATGAGCAAGCAGAAAAATTAGAGCAGCTAACCGTGCTAAACGAGGGGTTTGAGATACATGTTGCACTTGCTTGTGCGCCAACAGGGTTTGGGGTTGATACACAAGACGATTTAGACAAAGTGCGTAACGCATTAAAAAAAACTTAGTTAATGAATATTATCAATGGCAAAAAAATTGCACAAGATTTGAAGGCGGATATTGCTAATCGGGTGGCAAAGCTTGACAGAAAACCAGGTTTAGCAGTTATTTTGGTGGGTGATGACCCAGCGTCTAGTGTGTATGTACGCAATAAAGACAATGCTTGCAAGGAGGTTGGTTTTTATTCAGAAAAAATCAATAAACCTGCTAATATTACTCAAAATGAACTTTTAGCAGAAATTAAACGCTTAAATAATGACGATAAAATTGATGGCATTTTGGTGCAATTACCACTACCGAAGCACTTAGATACTAATCAAGTGATTGAGACCATCAGCCCTAAAAAAGATGTAGATGGCTTTCACAGTGAGAATATTGGAAAGTTAATGCAAAACAAGCCACACTTTCGTCCTTGCACTCCTAAGGGGGTGATGACAATATTAGCAACAATAGGTATAAATTTAGTGGGCAAAAACTGTGTGGTGGTAGGAGCATCAAATATTGTTGGTCGACCAATGGCAATAGAGCTTTTGAATGCTCAAGCTACCGTTACAATTTGCAATAGCAAAACGCAAAACCTAGCAACAAAATTACAACAGGCTGATGTTATTGTAGTAGCAATCGGTGTCGCAAAAATGATTCAAGGCACGTGGATTAAAAAAGGTGCGGTTGTAATTGATGTTGGTATGAACCCACTAGATAACGCTTTGGTTGGCGATGTAGATTTTGATGCTGCTAAAAAAGTAGCCAAATGGATTACTCCAGTACCTGGCGGTGTTGGTCCAATGACTATTGCCACATTATTAGAAAATACGCTAATGGCTTATCACTTAAGGAAAGAAAAATGAAACTATTATTAAAAGGGTTTAGAAATGGATTAGGTGCAATTATTGCTTTTGTTAGTTGGCTCATTCCAGTTAGTAAAATAAAGCGTAGCGAGGACCAACAACAAGCAGTAGACAAACAAACACTCAATATTGAGTTATATCAATTTTTTGCTTGCCCATTTTGCATTAAAACTAGAAGAGCAATCAGACGTCTAAATCTTAAAATTGTTACCAGAGATGCGCAAAATAGACAAAGTATTTACAGGGCAGAACTACTCGAGGCAACGGGAAAGACGCAAGTACCTTGCTTAAAAATAACAAGTGGCAGTAAAGTAACATGGATGTTAGAGACTAATGAAATTATTGCCTATTTAGAAAAGCGATTTAACTGATATAACATTTAACAATGTTGCAAGATTAACATTACAGATTTCATCAAATCCAAACACAATAAGTTCATAGGTTTTAATAAAACATTTTATTTGTAATTTTGTGAATGCATTTTATATAACAGACGCTTTTTAAAAAATTTACACAGGTTTGACGTACTTAGCTGACAAACAAGCGTTCGGGCTGTAGATAATTATTCTTTACCACTCCAATACCTAAGAAAACAGCGTTTTCATCGAAAATTTTAACCAAATTATTGCTTTGCTTTTCAACCCTGACTTTTCTGCCATAACAAATATCAACGACTTGTTGATTGTTAATAGCAATATTATGAATATTTGGCAACATATCTTCGCTTTTGCAAATTTTTGTATCTAGTTGTGAAAAATCATCGTTTTTTAATGCCTCTAAATCACAAAATTTAATAGTATCAGAGATGTCTATATGCGCAAAACCTATACGCCTAAGTTCAACAACATGCGCACCACAACCTAATTTATCACCAATATCAGCAATTAGTGAACGAATATAAGTACCTTTTGAACACAACACTTCTAAGTCAAAAATGCCATTTTTATAATCTAAAAAATCAATATTATGAATGCTAACTGTGCGTGCTTTGCGCTTAATATTGATACCTTTTCTAGCAAGTTTGTACAAGGGCTGTCCATTTTTTTTGAGTGCTGAGTACATCGGTGGTACTTGCTTAATATTGCCTTGAAAACTTAGGGCGGTGGTTTGTATTTGTGCTGTTTTAAGCTGTGTGAAGTCTTTTATGCGAATAATTTGTCCTTCACAATCCAATGTATCAGTTGCTATCCCTAATTGCCCACGCACAAAGTAACGCTTATTGTAATTAAGTAAAAATCTAGCAATTTTGGTTGCTTGCCCCAAGCAAATCGGCAATATGCCACTAGCCAGCGGGTCTAATGCACCTGTATGCCCCGCTTTTTTAGCAAAAAACAAACGTTTAACCTTTTGCAAAGCGGCATTTGAGCTTAACCCCGTATCCTTGTCAAGTAAGATAACGCCATTAATATCTCTGCCTTTTGAGTTACGCCGTGGCATGATAGGTTGTTGCTATAGTCTAGCAAGCAAATCGTCAATTCTTGCACCTGTATTTGGCGTTGGGTCATAAATAAACTTTAACATTGGCGTGTGTCGTAAATCTAGTATTCTTGAGAGACGAGAACGAAAAAAACCGCTGGCTTTTTCAAGCAAAGGCACAATAATATTACGCTGACCTTCTGATACAGAATAAAAAACCTTTGCACTGGATAAATCGCTACTACTTAAAACATCGGTAATATTTACTTGTTTTAGTCTTGGGTCTTTGACTTCTTGCTTTAGCAACATAATCAATTCTCGACGAATCAACTCGTTAACTCTTGCAACTCTATAAGATGATTGCTTTGCCATTAAATTGCTAAATTTGCTATAGGGTGCGAGAGCTTTCAACACGCTCAAAGACTTCAATTTGATCGCCTGCTTTAACGTCATAACCAACAACGCCAATACCACATTCAGTACCTGATTTAACTTCTTTTACATCATCTTTGAAGCGCCTCAAAGATTCTAATTCGCCTTCAAACACCACCACATTATCACGTAATACGCGAATTGGCGCATCTTTTTTAACCGCACCTTCCATAACAATACAACCTGCAATATCACCTAATTTTTGCGATTTAAATACCTCTTTCACACTAGCAATGCCAATAATGTTTTCACTTAATTCGGGACCAAGTAACCCGCTCATAATAGCCTTGACATCATCAATGAGATTATAAATAATGGAGTAATATTCAATGCGCACGCCCTCTTCGTCCGCGGTTTTACGCGCCACAGCATCAGCACGCACATTAAAGCCAAGCACCAAGGCATCAGAAGCTGCTGCTAGGGCAATATCTGTATTGCTAATGCCACCCACACCACTTGCTACAACTTTTACTTTGACTTCATCGGTTGATAGTGCTTCTAAGGCTTCAACCAATGCCTGTGCAGAACCACGTACATCAGATTTTAATAGCACGTTGACCGTTGATACATTACTCTCTTGCATTTTTTGCAAAAAGTTGTCCATCTTCAATACTTTCTGTCTTTGTAATCCTGCTGCGCGTTCACGCACTTTCCTAAAGTTAGCTACCTCACGCGCTTTGCGCTCAGATTCCACTACTAAAACCTCATCGCCAGAATCTGGCACACCTGATAGTCCCAAAATTTCAACAGGCATTGAAGGTTCTGCCTTTTTTAGCACCTTGCCTTGATCATTAACAATTTGCTTAACCTTGCCATATTCCAAACCAGCAATCACAATATCACCTTTCTTCAAAACTCCTGATTGCACAAGAATAGTGGTTACCTTACCACGCCCTTTTTCAAGACGTGCTTCTAGCACTACGCCGTGTGCTGGACCTTTGGCAACTGCTGAAAATTCCAACACCTCGGCGGTTAATGTAATAGCATCTAATAACTCTTCAATACCTTGACCCGTATGCGCTGATACGCCAACCATCATCACATCGCCACCCCACCCTTCAGAAATCACATTATGCGATGCAAGTTCTTGCTTAACTTTATCAATATCAGCACCCTCTTTATCAATTTTATTAATGGCCACAATAATTGGCGCTTCTACACTTTGTGCATGTTTGATTGATTCAATTGTTTGTGGCATAACACCATCATCTGCCGCTACTACTAAAATAATAATATCTGTTGTGTTAGCGCCTCGAGCACGCATTTTTGAAAACGCCGCATGTCCTGGCGTATCAATAAAGGTAATGTCGCCATCTTTTGCATGCACTTGATAAGCACCAATATGCTGCGTAATGCCACCAACTTCATTATCAGCAACTTTTGCTCGACGAATCTTATCTAACAACGATGTTTTACCATGGTCAACATGCCCCATAATGGTTACAACTGGGGGTCTAAGCGTTTTATCACCAATGGCTTTTGCCTCTTCAATTAATTTATCTTCAATGGTTTCTTCTTTGCTGGCAATACCTTTGTGCCCCATTTCTTCCACTACTAAAAGCGCACTATCTTGGTCAATAATATCGTTGAGTGTTGCCATAACCCCCATGCCCATTAGTACTTTTAACACCTCTCCCGCCTTAGTTGTCATTTTTTGCGCTAGGTCGATAACTTTAATACTGTCGGGAACCAAGATTTCATGTACCACTTTTTCAACTGGCTTTTGGAAACCGTGTTGTGCCTGCTCTGCTTGAATTTTTTGACTGAGGCGTGTTCTGTCTTTCTTTTTTAATTTTCTATTTGGGTTTTTCCTAACAACATGCAACTGTTCACGAGTAGTTGCGCTTGGCGTGTTGCGCAAACGTTTTGGTTTTTTTGTCTCTTTTGCTTCATCATTAACTTTAGCAATACCTGTTTTTTTGCTATCTTCTGCTTGTTTTTTTATTGTCTCTTTTTGGTTTTTAAGACTCTGTTCATTCTCTTTTTGCAAGCGTATCATTTCTTGACGCTTAGCATCTTGCGCTAGGAACTTTTCGTCTGCCTCACGACTAGCTTTTAAAGCCGCTTTGGCTTTTAGGACTGCCGCAGCGTCTCGCATGGGTGTTATGAGTACTTTTTTAGGACGCTTTTTCTTAACATGAATCTTGATGCCACCACTGTTGTTACTAGACTTGATGCTAGACCTGCGCGAAACTGAAATACTAGATTTGATTAATCCGCGTTTAGATAGACCTGCCATTAAAATTTTACGCTCATCTACTGCAATCTCAGAATCAGCAGTTTTGCCCTTTATGCCAGCATTTGCTAGGATCTCGATAACCTCATCTGGGGTTTTTTTTAGTGCTGTAGATAACGATTGAACTGTGGTCATAGTGCTTTTTTACCTGATTGTATATTTTGGACTAAGATAATTTTAGAGGTTTTTTGTAAAGATTTTACTTTTTGTTATTAAAATCCAAATTCACACTCTTTGAGGCGTAAATCAAAAACTTGCTTATTTTACCAGCCTTATCTTTGCACAACTCAAAAAAGCCCATGCATTAGCCAACATCATGTAAGAAGCATAAAGCAATAGTTTTTTATTCAAAAAATCGGCAAATATTTGTTTATCGTGCTGTATTTTATTGATGGGGTGTTTAAAGACATGATGTTGCTAATATGTGAGATTGTTTTTGGATAAATCCATTTTGTAACGCTTTTTACACGCAAGAGCAACAATTAGGGGCAAACATGGGTTACCCCCATAGAGCAAAAGATGGCTAGCATCTAAAAGCGGGGTGTAAAAACCCTGATTAGCACTATGCTACCACAATTTCATATCAGTATTTTCTATCATGCTATACAATTCAAGGTCAGTTACTCCCGCCAGCGCAATAATAAAGTCTGCGCCACTACCGTCGCCTTCTCTATCAACACTAATAATGCTACTACTACCATGTTCGGTGATTTGAACAAATTTACTTGGGTCTAGTTTCAACATATCAATTACAGAATCATCAAAGAAACCTTTCATCCACAGCAAATCTTCGCCTACTTGAAAGTCATAAATCACATCATATTCGCCCTTGTTGTCATCATATTTATCATAGAAAAAATTAAAATTATCCTCGCCATTGCCACCTATTAGAAAGTCATTGCCAAGATGACCTGTTATGGAATCATTGCCATCGCCACCCATTATGAAATTATTGCCCGCATTACCTACTATAACGTCATCTCCACTACCGCCAGTTAGGGTTTGATGGTGGGAATAGTAGTTGTAAGTGTATATGTAGTCGCTATGTCTGGTGCCAAAGACAATATCTGAATCGTAATATTTGGAGTAACCATGGCTACTAACTGCACTAAATGCACTAGCTTGCTCTCCTTGCTCATTAACTATAGGCGTATCTCCCGGAGCATATTTAACAAGATTGATATCCCTGCTTCTGCTTGTCGTCGCACTACCGGCAAATGTTAGTTTAATACTATTATCTGATTGAGAGTAAATACCTGTGATGTCTCTTAACTTATTATTGATATAAACCTCAAAATCATTGATATTTAATAATTCAATAGGGGTGTTTATTTTCTGGTTGTAAGTTATTGTTACGTTGTTGCCATCAATATTAATATTTTGCACCCTAAATGTAGTATCGATCACCATATCTTGCGCCCTAAATGTGTTATCTATTGCGATGCTTTGGGTATCGCTTTCATCATTTTGCCTGCCAGTTCTATCTTGTACTGAATTTGCTTTCAAAGTTAGTTCAATATGACCGACTGTTCTTGCATTAGGTATGATTTCAACCTTCCAAGTCGAGGAAAATCCATCATTATCAAAATCAATAGCGTAAACCTTATCGATTGCGCCATTAGTAATCAAAAAATCATCTTCTGCAAGACCAGTGACGTCCTCAGAAAAAGTGTAGATATAACTAACAACATCAATTGATGAATCAACAATTGTTTCTTTACCATCATATTCTACGACTATATCCGAAATTGCATTTTGCAAATGTATTGCATGATAGCCGGCAATATCTATATACAGCCTATCACGGTCGTGAACTTCGTTTGCTTGTCGATACAGCTCTTGAGCGTTTAATAAATAGATGATGTCGTTGCCCTGTCTTTGAATCGTAAACACATTATCGGCATGCCGCAACAGCGGTAGCCCTGCATCAGTTCTATCCCATTTTCCCATTGCCTCTGCGTCATTATGAATTGCAACATCATAAATCATGCTATTGCCAATGTAATTATCGCTCTTGTTGCGATTAATCAAAAAACCATAATCTACATCCAAAGCCTCTTCGATATTTGCGCTATCTGATACACCGAACTCAATACTACTTTGAGGTTGATTATCATCAGATATAGTCATAGATACAGAAAAATCTCCACTAAACCTATATTGCGAAATTGCACCAGCATAAGAATAATATCTATTGACACTATGATGCATCGTGTTCCCTTCAAACTCAACATTTTCAATATCAGTCCAATCTGTTACCTTATCTGTTAACACAATACTTGTTGAATCAAGAGTCGGTGATTTATTATTGTTTAAAGTAATAGCAAAGGTATCTGCAACACTAAACTCGCCATCACTTGCAACAACTTGCACATCAATCTTACCCAAAACATTGTGAAGTGGAGCACCAGTGAAAATGCCTGTATTTTTATCAAAGTTAAGCCAATTTGGCAAAGAGTCACCATTTGCTAGGGTCGCGGTATAAGTTAGTGCATCACCATCTGCGTCGCTAAAATAAAACGCAGAATTTAAACTAAAGTTGTCATTTGTGTCAATGGACTGATCAGCAATGTTATTGACAAGCACAGGCGGGTTGTTGGCATCAACTACTAAAATAACAAAATTCTTTGTAACACTTAAATTGCCATCACTAGCATTAACTAGCACACCAAACTGCCCCACATCTTTATGTTGCGGAACGCCACTGAAAGTACCTGTGTTACGGTCAAAACCAAGCCAATCTGGAAAAGGTTTGCCACTCGCTGAGAGCGCATTGTAGATTAGCGTATCACCATCTGCATCATTAAAAGCAAACGCTATATTGAGACTAAGGTTTTGATTTTCGTATGCCAAATAATTGCTAGAAATACCATTTACAAGAGTAGGTTGATTGTTAGCACTGCTAATACTAATACTAAAGGTATCTGCAATACTAAA
This sequence comes from uncultured PS1 clade bacterium, assembly GCA_937950605.1. GTDB lineage: Bacteria > Pseudomonadota > Gammaproteobacteria > PS1 > Pseudothioglobaceae > Thiodubiliella. The sequence continues at coordinate 38,686 of CALFDA010000004.1, forward strand.
CTCGCCATCACTTGCAACAACTTGCACATCAATATCGCCCACATTGCTATGTAGTGGAATGCCACTCAATATGCCTGTTGTTGGGTCAAGGCTCAGCCAATCTGGCAAAGAGTCGCCATTTGCTAGGGTCGCAGTATAAGTTAGTGCATCATAATCCACATCGCTAAAGTAAGTGCTAACATCAAGATTGAAATCATCGTTTTCACGAATATTTTGATTATCAATAGCTGCATTAAGTATGACTTCTTCATTAACATTAGCCACCTCAATAGTAATGGTTTGCATATCTTGATTACCCAACAGATCGGTAAAAATCACATCAATAGAAAATGTATTTTTCAAACTACCTTCAAAATCTTTAGCAGCCTTATAGATGGTTTTAAAAGACAGCATGCCATCTGTTGTCAACTCAAAAAAATCATAATCTTTTTCGCTAGTAAGTAGCCACCTACCTGCTTGCGTTTTTTCGGTAGTTAAACTGCCAACCACCAAATCTGCTGTAGTTACATTGTCAAGGTCTACGACATATTCATCAACAGTGAAATGACTAACAGACCCAGCAATCACTGGAGATTGAGTATTCAAAATATAGTTACGCATAGCATAACCACCTATTTTCTCGGCATCTACTAACTCGGGGTTTTGATTTAAATCTATGTGACGCGGGACAACTACAAATTTAATTGCGTTATGACCCTCTAATAACTCGGTGTTCCAATAGACATGTGTATGCCCAATGGGACTATGGGAATCAGGTTCTTCATACTGCGCGAAACTAGTAACATCTGTCCAAGTTGCGCCAATATCAACCGAACCCCAAATTTTGAAATCATTCGTCAGCAAATAATCTAAACCAAGAGTGATTTCTTGCTCTGCTGTGCCAGTGATAAAATCCCACTGGTTTATGCCTGTATCGTTACTAATGCTAATATATGATGCCTTTATTGCATGACTTAGCATTTCTCGTTCGGCATCGTTAGCAAGATTAACAGCATTGTTAGCTGCTTTAAGAATCACATCATAATCAGCAAATTCTTTCGCCTTGTCATAAACATTGGTAAACTTATCAAGGATTTGACTGATGTTATCATTGTTTTTAACAACTTCATCAAGTCTAGCTAGTGCTTCTTGATATGCTATTGCTATCGGATTATCAATATTTTCAAGCACGCCTTGGATAACGGCTTGCTCCTCTGAAGTAAGATTAGCATTAGTGCCATTGATAGTAACATTTACTACATCTTGTTTAATTTTATCAACAAAATCTTGTAGAACTCTTTCGGCAACACTGCCTCTAAATTCATGAATAGAGTCTTCTAGAATCGTTTTAGCATTATCTCTAATTGATTGGACTTGATTTCTATCTTGAGTTAAATTTTCCATAACCTTTCTTGCACCTTCATGCAATAATTCATGGATATTTGAACCTGTTGTTGTGCCTCTTGTGCTATGTGTTGTATCAACTCTACTAATAGCATCGGCAACTTTATCAATAACATTTTTGGTGGTTTTGCCATCATGTTCCATGCCTGAAAGTGCAGCGGCAACACTGCCTGCTAGTTTTGAAGCGTCATAGTCTGCATAGTCTAGATTATCATCTTCTGTGCTGTTTAATGTATCTATGGCAGTTTTGGTTACAAGGCGTTTTAGATTTAGTGCTGATGTTGTAAGTTGTTCAACCCGATTAATTTCAGCTTCTGCAAAAACTGGTTTTTCGTCTTCTCTTATATTACCTTCAAAGCCGAGAACTTTAGCCATAATCGTGGTTTGAACGTTAATATAAACTTCATTTATGCTTGGTCTAACTACAAAAAAGGAGTATAAATCAGTGGTTAAGAGTTTTTCCTCATTGGTTAATTCGTCTTTGTAGCTGACTCCATCTGTAGAACTAATATGCAAATATGCAGCCCCTGTATAGTTGTGCCCTTCATTAAACGCAAACTCGTAAGTGCCATATTCATTAGTATAACCTTCGCCTATTTTGGTATGTGTGCCATCGGCTGTGTAGATAACAACCTTATGACCTGCACCAGACATGCCTGCTGAGAATCTACCTTGAAGTATATTACCCAAATCTAATGAATTACCCGCACTACCTAAACTACCTGAAGTGCCCGAACTACCTGAAGCACCTGAAGAATTGTCCCCACTTAACAAACCAAAGGCAGGTAGAGCATGTACAGGGCTAGTTGCATTTGCAAGATAAATACTACTAAAACTTTCTGCAAATGGGGTGGATTGAGTATTAGCAATGGCTAATAGTGCATCATTATCGCCATAGAAATAAACGACTGTTGAACCATCATCAAGGGCAACAAAATTGCCCTCAACAACATAAT
>CALFDA010000005.1 GCA_937950605.1 uncultured PS1 clade bacterium
CCTCTATTTGGGCTATTGGTAGCCTTGTGGTGTACACTACTAAGCTTGGTAATTTAAAAATTATAAAGACAGGCGATAACCCAAATGGTATACCCTTATCAACAAATCTATTACAATAATTACATGTAATAAAAAACTTAACACTAATCTAACAAAGGAAAAAAATTATAATAATCTTATTATCTGTAGTTCTATTATCTGGTTGTGGTGGTATAAAATCAGTTGAAGTTCAACCTACTTACACATCTACTGCCCTTTATCATAATATGAATTGTAATAATTTACGAGAGGAATTACATATTGTTAGCCAAGAGAAACAGAGAATAGCAAGTAGATTAGATAATGATCTTAGTATATTTATGGGCGGTTATACTCAAGCAAGATTGTTAAATATGGCAGTCCGTGGAAATAAAAGTTAAGTAAAATTAGTCAAAGAGGTGGTGCATTTTTGTTCCGCGTTTTGGTGCATTTTCACTTTGCGTGTGACAACAAGAGTTCCCCATATATTAGTTATGCTCTTTAGGTGTTAAATGAATGACGTTATTCCCAAGCCATGTGAAGAATCTATATCTAAGTATCTTGATAAATGGGATGCTTCGGAAAAGTATGTTTGTGAGGATAGTGCGCTTTATAAATTGTTTCATGTTCACTGCCCAGAAAATCGCGATATTGAGAGTATTCTTCTTAAAGTTAGTGTATTAAATGACTTTTATAGCACTAGAATCTATAATAGTAAAATTTTTCCTACGGCAAAACACATATTAAATATCAATAATATAGATTCTAGATTAAAGTCTGGAGACTTAACGCTAGTCAATGATATAGCAGAAACGAAATTTAAAAGATTCTATTCTTTTGCATCAAAATACTGTAGCCATCATAATCCAGACAAATTTCCAATTTACGATTCGTATGTTGGTAAAATGCTCGTGCACTATAGAACAGTTGATAAATTTCACAAATTTAAGAATAAAGACTTAAAATCGTACCCTAAGTTCGTTGAATCAATTGAAGCCCTTAGAGGGTTTTATGGTGTAAAGCAATCATCTATAAGGGATTTAGATAGATTTTTATGGCAGGCTGGGAAACAATATTTTACAAAAAATTGAATATTGCAACTAGACATAACAAAAAACTATCTATTAAATCACTAATCGCCAATACTTTGATAATTTTCTATGTTTAAAAGCATGCTTATACAAATTTCTTTAGTAAATATTGTAAAACTTCATCTTTGCTACCTTTAAATATCACCCTGTGTCTTTTTTGCTTAATTTGATAGTTATACATTGGATCGTAATAATTCATCAACAAATCCTCTAAGATTGGATAAAAGCCTGTTATATCGCCTTGCTCTTTATACTTTAATAAAGCCTTATTAACTAATCCTGACAAGGTTTTATAACGCTTTAAGCCTAAGCGTTTTTGAATTTTTTGCAAACTTTTTAGCCAATATTGACTAAAGTTGTTAAAACCATTTATACGATCTTGAGCAATAAACTCTTGTTGCATTTTAACCACATAAGTATTCATAATAACCTCAATACGACTATCAATATCAGCCTCTAATAAAATCAATTCCGCTTGTGCTGTTTTTTCTCTTACGCAACTAGGAATCTGCAGGACCCCTATATTTGAACCTTCATCCTCAAATAACAAAGTTTGCTTGTGTTGTTTTTTAATCAGTTCAATCGCTAAAGCATTTTCAAAATTAATCTGTGTGGGTTGTGGCATTGTCATTGCGCCAAAAGCAGAACCACGATGATTTGCCAAACCCTCTAAATCAATAGTATTACTAAATTGATGCAGTAATAAGGTTTTCCCGCAACCCGTTTGCCCGCCAATAACAATAGGTGTGATTTGTTGCATAATGCTGTTAGTTGCTTCAATCAAAAACCGACGTAATGCCTTATATCCACCTTCAATACGAGGATAATCAATGCCACATGATGCGTAAATCCATTGTTGTGCAATTTTGCTACGTAAGCCCCCACGAAAACAATAAAGTGCGCCATCTGGATTATTTTTAACAAATCTAATCCACGCTTGTATGCGTCGCCCTTTTATGCTGCCTTTTACTAATTGGCGTCCAAGATTAATCGCGCTTTCTTGTCCTTGTTCTTTATAGCAAATACCCACACGCTTACGTTCTTCATCACTCATTAGCATTAGGTTTTGTGAGCGCGGAAAAGCACCCTGCTTAAATTCAACTGGTGCGCGTGTATCAATCAATGGTACATCGACACTAAATAGATGCGCAAAATCGGCTGTTTGTATCAGCGTTGTATTAGGCATTAATTTGCACAATCGGTTTATTACGCGCACTTTTAACCATCTCGCCAATTGCTTCTAGTTCAAAGCCTGCTTTGCACATGACTTGGTGAAATTTATCCTCAGCACAACTATCTAGCATAATGAGCAATCCTCCGCTAGTTTGTGGATCACAAATAATAGATTGCACTTCAGCACTCATTAAACTTAATTGTTGTCCATAACTTTCAAAATTGCGCTTTGCCCCACCTGGAGAACAGCCCTGTTTTAGATAATTTTTTATATTTGGTATTTGTGGCAATTTTTTGTAATCAATCACTGCCGAGCATTTAGAGCCTAAACAAACTTCTAACAAATGCCCACCTAAGCCAAATCCAGTAACATCAGTGATTGCATTAACACCATCAATTTTTGCGATTTTACTGCCAATATCATTTAGTTGGCACATGATTTCAACAGCACGCTTTTCATCTCTAGGGGTGATTTTATTTTGTTTTTGTGCGCTACTTAGGATACCAATACCTAAGGGTTTGGTTAGATATATCTTATCACCCACTTTGGCAGTAGAATTTTGTTTTAAGTATTTGATTTGAACTTTTCCTGTAACCGCTAAACCAAAAATCGGCTCAGATACATCAATACTATGTCCGCCTGCCAATACAATACCAGCGTCAGCACAAACTTCTCGCCCGCCTGCAATTACTTGTTGCCCAACTTCAGGGGGCAATTTATCTAATGGCCAGCCAAAAATTGCAATTGCCATTAATGGCACACCGCCCATTGCATATATATCGCTAATCGCATTAGTTGCTGCAATACGCCCAAAAGTGGTTGGATTATCAACAATCGGCATAAAGAAATCTGTGCTACTGATGATCCCCTCACCATTACCTAAATCATATACAGCAGCATCATCGCGAGAGTGATTGCCCACCAACAAATGACTATCGCTAATATCCTTGACTGATGAAGTCAAAATTGTATCTAAAATTTTAGGCGATATTTTGCAACCACAGCCTTGTCCATGGGCATATTGTGTGAGTTTGATCGACTTCATGTCTTGTTGTCTTGATTAATATGTGAGTATTTTTCTTCTAGTTTTTCGTAGAGTTGCTCAGGCGTAAAATCAGGATAATCTTGCATAATATTAAAGGCGATAACGTTATCCTCAACATCGCCCCACATCTTGCGATAAGTGCCATCTTTATAACCGTGATTTTGTCTAAAGGTATTTAGTTGATTTTTAATCACATAACGCTTATACAACTCTGCTACATCCATATCCATCGTTGCTAGTGCTTGAAAAAATAACCCCGTAATTTCATATAAAGCATTTTTTGATTTATCAACATTAGCAGTTGCGGTAACAGCTAGCATTTTTTCTAAAATTTCCATTGCCATTTCTGGATTAAGTTCTCTTTTAGGCGTTACATCTAAATAAGTCTCGGCAAATTGTGTATCGCCAAAATGCATCGCCTCACTCATAATAAAGTGCCAAATGTCCACCAATTCAACCTTAACATTTTCTAAATCATGTTCATTTTCTATGTCTTTCCAATGTTTCCAGTTAAAAGAATTAATCGCCTCAGCAACCTCCATATAGATACAACGTAGCCAAGAAATTTGCCGCCCTTCTTTAGTGGCACCTTCTGTCCAAATTAAACCATTAGTAACATCATTAAACTTACGTTGTAATTGAAACATTTGTTTGATTTGATTCATGTTGATTCCTTTAATAAAGCCTTATAATAGTATGCGATTATGAACAATTATTATACAATTTGACATGAATAAAAAATTGATTAATTGCGATATGGGCGAGTGCTTGACACCTAATCTCGATAGCGAAATTATGCCCTTAATTGACATTGCTAATATCGCCTGTGGTGGACATGTTGGGGACTATAACAGCATGACTAAAAGCATAAATCTTGCTAAACATAATCAAGTAAAAATTGGTGCGCATCCAAGTTATATGGACAAACAAAATTTTGGCAGAATTTCTTATAAACTTAGCGATAAGTCTTTATATACACTTATTTACCAGCAAATATCTAATTTTCAAAAACTTTGTCATGACAATGCTGCGACACTTGAAATTATAAAACCTCACGGAGCGCTTTATCACGATATAACAAACAACCCCAAAATATTTAACATTTGTTGTGAAGTAATGCAAAACATCAACA
>CALFDA010000006.1 GCA_937950605.1 uncultured PS1 clade bacterium
GTCTCAATTTTCTCAGGTAGATATTCTGTGCGATTGTACGCACCTTTGATTTTGTTTTACAATGGTATCTTTCCATGATTATTAAAAGTTCTGACGTCTTTAAATTTTAGAGACGGTGTTCACCTATAAAGCGAATGATTATTAGGTTAGGACTGTTGCAATATAAAAAAATACATTATTGCTGTAGATTTGTTTTTTGTTGATTGAAAGTTTAACCACATTCTAACCACATCACTCAATAAATAGCAGCAAACAGTAACGATTAAACAATAAAAATGCTATAGCATAGCGAATTTTGGTTGGTGTTTGTTGTAGTTTATTGTGTCTTACAGAGTTCGAGTCTCTCCTTCCGCGCTATTTTTTGCAAAACTCAGTTATAGATAAATTGTAATTGAATTTTTGTTGCGCTGTTTCTCTTGCTCAATGTTTAAATAATTTTTTCTCATTCTAACTATTTTTTAATTTTGTAAAAGTTTTTTGTTTGCAATAAATTTATGTTTGTTGTTTTTATAAATTAATCGGGATTGGGAAAAATCACATAATCAGCCCCTATCTAGCAAAGTACTAGATAGGGACTGTTGGGTACGACTTTACAATGGTTTATGGATTTGTAGTTTGCTTAAGAAACCTTAAAACTGTTTCATAATCAACTTGATATCCTCTGCCATTTTGGCTGGATTATTATGCGGCGTTGGAAATCCTGCGAAGATCTGTCCTTCAGGATTGACCAAATAAACCCAAGCGGTGTGGTTAATGAGATAGCCATCTTTCAATGCGCTTTCAGGCAATTTTTCACCCTGCTTAAGTATAACTGGTTTGCCCTTTTCATCGTAGACAACACGCTCGTAATAAGCACCAAAAGCTCTAACTAGCATATCAATTTGAGACTGATATCCAGAAACACCGATAAAATCTTTATCAAAATGCCCTAGAAACTTCTTTAACATTTCAGGTGTATCTCTAAGTGGATCAAAAGTAATAACTACAACTTCTGGCATATTTTCAAACTTTTCTTCTACCATAAATTGCCTTAATGTTGCCATATCTTGTAACTCTGTTGGACAGACATCTGGGCAATGCGTGTAAATAAAAAGTAGTAAAGTCCAGCCACCTTGCAAATTGCTGTTGTTAAAAACTTGGTTATCTTGATTTACCAAAGAAAACTTAGGCAGTGGTTTATCTGGATTGTAAATAACATGGGAAACTTTAAGTTGTTTCGCTAATTTTTTATAATCGCGATTAGCAGAATTGCCATACAAAAAATACGCAACTACAATAGCGACGATAACAACAACAATTAGAATTTTTTTAAACATAATTAATGGTTATTGATGCAATATTTTTTTATGATACATTATTTTCCCTTTTCTAACTTTAGCATGTATGATTTTTGTTTGACCATTATCAAACGTTAATTTGACTTTAACAAATTCGCCTTCACTTGGCACTGATTCAGGTTCAATCAACATTATATGCCAGCTGCCTGGTTTTAAGGTTAGATTTCCTTGCGCAGGAATCGGCATAAAATCTTGTTTAACCATCATCATAACACCTTCTACAGGTATAGTTCTGTGCAATTCAACAATCCTATAACCGCTATCAACACTTGCTGATAATAATTTAACGTCATAGTCAGAATGATTGGTTATTTGCATAAATAACCCGAGTGCTGGAGCATTTGGTGGTGCCGAACGTATCCACGGGTCGTCAATCACAATATTAGCCATTGCGAAAGTTGTGTTAAGTCCGATTAATGCAACAAACACTAATCCTATTGTTTTTTTTATTTTGTTAAACATGGTTATTCTCCTTCAAATTGCTTAATGTCTAGTGTTTAGCAAAAAGACACAACAACATTAAGTCTTATTAATAGTATTTGTAAAATGTGATAATTTTTTATGAATATTGTGGCGGTGCGCGTATGGACAAGCTTTTCGATAAAACTTTAGAATAGTAACCGATTTGATGATCTAAGAAATTGTCCGTAACATCATCTGCGGGGTTAGAGTAATAATCTAGTTTTGTATCTATAGCGTCTAATACAATATTATTGAACAAACAATACAGGCAACTAACCACAGTAACAGCGGAATCAGGATTGTTTTCAGATTCTAAATCAACCCAAACTTGCTGATATCCTTGTGCAGTACAAAGAGTTAGCAAGCTTTTGCTTTTATTTTGATGCGATGCTGCTGATACTAATGTGAAAGTTGATGACAACAACTGGAATAACATAACAAACACCACCACATAGGCTATGCGCAATGTATTCTTGTTTGTAATCGCATTCATTCTTGAAATTATATCCTAATTTCAAATGCCAACGCGTTGCCCTTGGTGTAAATTTGGCGAAGTGTTATCCTTTATTCAATATCTGGAGTTTTAACTAATTATTCAGCTCCACACTTTTGTAAAAATTGATAAGTTACTTATTTTTAAGTGCAACCAGAGCGCATTATGAATCAATATAAGGGTTAATCGGCACATATGTGGGTTAGCAAAAATCTATTTCTTAGCATCTAAAACCATATATTAAAATTGCTAGTTAGTAGTAATTTACGCGATAAAAACTTCTTGTTATATCGCTCCAACTTATGCAACGCACATAAAAACCACATTTTTATCCAAAAACTCAAATATCTA
>CALFDA010000007.1 GCA_937950605.1 uncultured PS1 clade bacterium
ATTGGATTAGTATTATTTATCATAAGTATTTTCTCCTATATTATTAAAAGCTCTAACACCTTTAAGTTTTAGAGATGGCACTCACTCTATTGTGAGTGATTGTTAGGTTGGGTTGGGGTTGCTATAAATAAATGCACCAAATACTACTGTTTATTACAAAAAAGAATCTACTTCAAATGAGACAAAACAATCAAAAATAATACTAGCCATTGCTAACAAATTGCACAGGCAAGAAAAAAATCTATTCTTCTATAGATGAAGCGGAATATGATTTTGCAAAAGAAATTGCAAAATCAATGCAAGATAACCTAAAAGAAAGAAAAAATAAGCTAAATCAAACAGCTAAAATTCCCGAGAGAATTCAAGTGCTGACGACTGTATTTAAAAGAAATTCAGATATGGTGGCACAAGTGTTATAAAGAGCAAATGGCGTTTGTGAGAGATGTGGTGAAGATGCGCTGTTTAAAAGAAAAAAGACGATACCCCTATATTTAGAGATTCATCATAAATTTCCCGAAGTCGGAAAAGATACTGTTAATAACGCAATAGCACTATGTTCAAGTTGTCATAGGGAATTGCATTTTGGAATATAACACTGCTAAAAATCATTCTGCTTGATTGGCAACATAATTACAAATGAGGTTTATTAGAAATTATAAACCAATAAACCTCAAGCTAAAAACCATCACCAATAAAACGTTTAGGGTTTTGTGCTTAAAGCTCCTAAAGTATGTTTTTTAAAATCTTGAGATTGAGTTAAAGGGCAAAGGAATTTTTTAAAGTGTGAAAATAATCAACATTCAGCAAACTGTTAAAAGCGCTGACATAAATTGTTGGTTTGCCAACAAAAAATGTTGCCTAATTACAAGGACTACATTGTAGGTTTGATAAAAAGTCGCTAAAGTTAGTGCTAGAGTTATCATAAATTATCATATTTATTTGGCTTGGACTAAAATATCCTACATGAAACTTATTTGCGGTTTAAAAAATTTAAAAAAAATCTCGGGCAGTGTTATTACTATTGGTAATTTTGATGGTTTACACATTGGTCATCAAAAAATCATCTCACAACTTACACAAACATCTAGAGCACTTGGTTTACCCTGTGTGTTAATTTCGTTCTCACCTGCTCCACAAAGTTTTTTTGGACAACCGCAAGCCACGCTTAGCAGTTTCAAAGAAAAACACCAACTGCTGTCTAAACTTGGCATAGATAAACATCTTGTGATTCACTTTAATAAGTCTTTTTCTCAATTAACGGCACAAAGTTTTGTGCAAGACATATTGCTAAATAAACTAGGCATGAAGCACTGTTTGATTGGTGATGATTTTCGTTTTGGCAAACAGCGCAAAGGTAGTTTTGAATTGCTACAAAGTCTATCAAAAAATGGCGATTTTACTGTAAAAAAAACACCTAGCGTTTTGTGCGGCAATCAGCGTGTTAGCAGCTCAACAATTCGCACACTTTTAAGTAGGGGTAAAATGCATTCGGCGGCGCAAATGTTAGGACGTGAGTTTAGCATTATTGGAAAAATTATTCACGGATTGAAAAACGGTCGCACCATTGGTTTTCCAACTATCAACATTCCTATTAAACGAAAAATTAGCCCCATACATGGCATATTTGCGGTTACTGTTGAGATAGGTGGTGCTACTTATCAAGGCGTATGTAATGTTGGAAATCGCCCAGTCATTGGCGGGACAAAAACCTTGTTAGAGGTGTTTTTATTTAGCTTCAATCAAAATGTTTATGGATATGAGGCAAAAACCATTTTTAAATATAAAATTAGAGACGAAAGACATTTTGATGACCTTGCAACTCTAAAAAAACAAATCCGACTTGATGTTGAAGATGCTAAAAACTACTTTCAGCAAACTTTTTAGTTAATTAAAACATTTTCCAGTTTAGGGTTTTTCCTGCCATAAATGGCACAATTTCACCGCTTGAAAAAGGGTATATTTTTGGCACACTCCAGTCTTGTTTTTTTAGAGTAATGATTTTTTTGTTGTATGGTAAATTGTAAAAATCTGCACCGAATTTTGAAGCAAATCCTTCTAACTTATCGATTGCACCCGCTTGATCAAAGGCTTGTGCATAGAGTTCAATGGCATGTGGTGCAGAAAAAACACCCGCACAACCGCATGATGATTCTTTGTCGGTTTTAGCATGTGGAGCAGAATCTGTACCTAAGAAAAATTTAGGATTGCCACTGACTGCAGCCTTAATCAATGCACTCTGATGCTTAACTCGTTTTAACACAGGCAAACAATAAGTGTGAGGCTTAATACCACCTGATAACATATCATTGCGATTGTTTAAAAGATGTTGAGGCGTAATAGTTGCTGCAATATTGTCATTGCTTATGCTCACGAAATCGACTGCATTTTTGGTGCTAATGTGCTCAAACACTATTTTCAATTCGGGAAAATTGTTTGCTATTTGGGTTAAAACTTCGTCAATAAACACTGCTTCACGGTCAAAAATATCCACTTCAGGACGCATTATTTCACCATGCACCGACAACACAACACCTAGTTGTTGCATGGTTTCTAACGCTGGATAAATATTGTTGATATTAGTTACGCCGCTATCAGAATTAGTAGTTACTCCCACGGGATAAAGTTTTGCCGCTATTACGCCTACATTGTGCGCCTGAGTGATTACTTCGGGTGTGGTGTTGTTGGTCAAATACAATACCATAAGCGGCTCAAACCTGCTGTTGTTTGGTAGTGCCCCTAAAATTTCTTCTCGGTAAGCTTTTGCGCTTACTGCATTTATCACAGGAGGATCTGTATTAGGCATAATAATCGCTCGACCCATTTGTTTAGCACTCATCACTATTACTGACTTTAATGCTTCACCACTACGCACATGTAAGTGCCAATCGTCGGGCTGAATTATGTCAAATTGCATGCACTGCTCCTAGTATTGTTTTGTGTTTTGCGCCCGTAACTGATGGCAGATTTGAGGGCTTTCCCGCTATGGTTTGTTTAGCAAAATAAGCAAATGCCGCCGCCTCAACATAGTCTATTGGCACACCTAAATCATCAGTTGTTGTAATCTCATTATCAAAATTTTGATAGGATAAACGCTCGCGCAAAAACAAGTTGTGCACTCCACCGCCACATAAATAAACCGTTGCACCTGTAGGAATGCTGGCGGAAATACTCATCACAGTCAGTTCAATCAAAGTTCTTTGCACATCTTCAGGTGCTTCTGTGCCTTTTAAATGCTTGGATAGCCAGTCTAAATTAAAATATTCTTGACCTGTGCTTTTAGGGTATTGTTGTTGGAAATATTTATCATCAAGCATTGTTTTTAACAGTGCTTTATTTATTATTCCAGAGCGTGCCCACATCCCATCTCGGTCATAATCTAGGTATTTATTTTGCTTTATCCATGCGTCCAATAAGGTGTTGGCAGGACCTGTATCAAACCCAAATACTTGATTATTCCTAACAATTGTAATGTTAGCAATACCACCTAGATTGACAATTACGCCATCTTTGCCGTTTAGCATATATTGATGATATATTGGCGTAAGTGGTGCCCCTTGTCCAAGTGCTGCCACATCTTGCATGCGAAAATCACTCACTGTGGTGATACGGGTGTGTCCAGCAATCAAAGCGCCATGCCCTATTTGCATGGAATAGGCGCGACCTTGATGGTAAATTGTTTGCCCATGTGAGCCAATTGCACGAACATCATTTTTACTCAGTGCGCTTTGTTTGAGTAGTTGAATAGCAGTTTTTGCAAATATTTGTGCTACATCAATATCGGTTTGCGCTAAATTTGCCAAAGTGCTTTGCCCGCTTTGTACAAGTCGTTGTAATCTTGTTTTTAATGCTTTTGGATATGGTGCATAGGCTGTGGTGATAATTTTTTGATGATTATCAAGCACAACGCCATCAACACCATCCATGCTAGTGCCTGAGACTAATCCAATGTAATAGTTATTTTTTTTCATGACATTGCCTGTATTTTTTTAAATCACAAGAATTAAGGACAATTTTGCACTATTGATAAATTTACAAATCTTTTAGAGTGAAGCGCGTTATCCTTTGTTTTGTTGTTGTAAATTCGTGTTGTGTTTACACATTCATTGTTTTGCTGCTTTAATATCTTCAGCACTGGTATGCTCGTTGACGGCAACATTAGAAAGTGCTTTAACAATTTCAATATTAATGGTTTTTAACAATGATTCAAACATAGCGAACGATTCTCGCTTGTATTCTTGTGTTGGGTTTTTCTGTGCATAACCTCGCAAATTCACGCTTTGGCGCAAATAATCCATTGCCGCCAAATGCTCTTTCCAAAAATGGTCTAAGGTTTGCAACATAACCGCCTTTTCAAAAGTGCGTAGTTGTTTGCCACCCACAATCCGCTCTTTGTAAGCATAAATTTGCTCTAATTCTTGAGATATTTTTGATTCTAGTTCGTCAACATCCATGCCTTCATCTAGCCACTTTTGTAATGGTAAATCAGCCGCATAATCAACTTTTAAAGCATTGTGCAAGCCTTCAACATCCCAATCTTCTTCATCTTGTGCAGATGAAATATAGCCAGCAAATAAGTCGCTAATCACCTCTTTACGAATTGTTATAAACCAGTCTAGCACATCGTTTGTTCCCATTAGTTTATCACGTAGCTTATAAACCACCTTACGTTGGTCGTTTGACACATCGTCATACTCTAACAAGTGTTTACGTGCATCGTAATTCATGCCTTCAACTTTTTTCTGTGCGTTTTCAATCGCGCGGTTTACCATTTTGTGTTCAATCGCCTCGCCTTTTTCCATGCCTAATCGCTGCATCATCATTGCCATTTTCTCACTAGCAAAAATACGCATTAAATCGTCTTCCAAAGATAAATAAAAACGCGTTGAACCAACGTCGCCCTGACGACCAGAGCGTCCGCGCAATTGATTATCTACACGTCTAGATTCATTGCGCTCGGTACCAACAATATGTAGTCCACCAGCTTGAATCACTGCATCATGATGTTTTTGCCATTCTTGTTTTTGTTGGTTAGTTGCATTTTCTACTAACTTTCCACCCAGCACAATGTCCGTGCCTCTGCCTGCCATGTTGGTAGCAATAGTTACCGCGCCAAGCGCGCCTGCATTGGCAATAATTTGTGCTTCTCGCTCGTGTTGTTTGGCGTTTAAAACTTCGTGTTTAATTTGCTTTCTTGTTAATAATTTTGAAACAGATTCAGAATTTTCAATGCTACTTGTGCCGACCAAAACAGGTTGCCCTGTTTTTTGACAATCCTCTATATCTTTGGCGATTGCTGTTAGTTTTTCTTCTAAAGTTAGATAAATTTGATCTGACATGTCGTGTCGCGTAGAAGGCTTGTTTGGTGGAATCACCACAGTTTCTAAATTGTAAATTGCTTGAAACTCGACCGCCTCGGTATCCGCGGTACCTGTCATGCCCGAAAGTTTATTGTAAAGTCTAAAATAGTTTTGAAAAGTAATTGACGCTAGTGTTTGGTTCTCGCTTTTAATACTCACACCTTCTTTGGCCTCAATTGCTTGGTGCAGACCCTCAGACCAACGACGCCCTGGCATTTTTCTACCCGTAAACTCATCAACAATCACCACTTCGTCGCCGTCAACAATATAATGATCATCTTTATGAAACAAAACATGCGCGCGTAATGCCGAGTTAATGTGTTGCATCAATAAAATATTACCTGCATCATATAGACTTGAACCTTCTGACAATGCCCCTACTTTAATTAAAAGTTGCTCTGCTTTAGTATGTCCGTCGTCAGTTAAAAATACTTGCTGATGTTTTTCGTCTACCGTGTAGTCTCCTGCTTTTTCAATCATAGATTCATTACCTTCGCCACTTTCAGTTTGTTTGCTGAAGTTCGGAATCATGTGGTTAATGGCTTGGTAAACTTGCGAATAATCGTCTGCTGGTCCAGAGATGATAAGTGGCGTTCTAGCTTCATCAATTAAAATAGAATCCACTTCGTCAACAATTGCAAAATTAAGTTCGCGCTGTACTTTTTGCTCGGCAATAAATGCCATGTTGTCTCTTAAGTAATCAAATCCCAGTTCATTATTTGTTGCATAAACAATATCACAATCATAGGCTGCTTTTTTGTCTTCACTTGGCATATCTGAGGTGATAGTGCCAACGCTCAAACCCAAAAAGTTGAATATTTTCCCCATCCACTGTGCATCACGCCTAGCTAGGTAGTCGTTCACTGTAACCACATGAACCCCCTTGCCAGTTAGTGCATTTAGATAAGCGGGCATTGTTGCCGCCAAGGTTTTGCCTTCACCAGTACCCATTTCGGCAATATTGCCATCATTTAACACCATGCCACCTAATATTTGCACATCATAATGCCTAAGTCCTAACATTCTGACACTAGCCTCACGCATGACTGCAAACGCCTCTGGTAGTAATTCGTCTAACGTTGTTTGATTTTCAAGCCTTTGCTTAAATTCCTGTGTTTTAGCACTTAGTGCTTTATTATCTAGAACTTGAAACTCGGGTTCAAGTGCGTTAATGTTTGCAACTACTTTACTTAATTTTTTTATCAGTCTATCGTTACGAGAACCGACAACTTTAGCGACAATTTTATTTATAATGCTCATTGATACTTACAAAATCCTCAGAAACTACCCTATCAGATAGCGTAATATTTAAAATTCTAAATGAAACTTTTGGTTGGTCGATAATACCCGATTTGAATGTTGTTTGTGATACTTGATAATTTGGCGTAATGTCTATAAAAAACCAAATAACCCTAAAGCATAAAAATTCTATAAAACAAAGAAAATCAAGATACATTGATAATAAATTATCAACATTTAGTTTTTGGTTTTAGCACTAACAGAGGCTGTATAAAGTAAAAGCGTTTCGATTATCCATTATCTGCTAGACACACATTAAGTGTGTTTATTGCATCTGTTGTGAACCATATTAAAAATAGGCACAAATAAGATTC
Organism: uncultured PS1 clade bacterium; assembly: GCA_937950605.1. Lineage (GTDB taxonomy): Bacteria > Pseudomonadota > Gammaproteobacteria > PS1 > Pseudothioglobaceae > Thiodubiliella. The sequence continues at coordinate 6,971 of CALFDA010000007.1, forward strand.
TGCTTAAAAGTTGTAAGGGAAATGTAGAGTTACATTATGTATAAATCTTGTAAAATTGCGCCATTTAAGAATGTCGTCGTGGTTATGTCAAATACTAGGGAAACAGATACTTTTGAGGCAGATTTAGCCAGTGGTGTAGCTGCCTTTGATTCTAAAAATTTTTCTATGGCATATCAATTATTAGCACCACTTGCCGCTAGAGGAAATGCTGAAAGCTTATGGCGAATTGGCATGATGCAAATGAATGGTTTGGGCATGATTGAAAACCGGCCTCTAGGGTTTGAGAATTTTATCAAGGCCGCTAAACAAGGTCATAATTTTGCACACCATATGATTGCGGTGGCATATATGACAGGTGAAGGGGTTGAAAAAGATATTAATAAGGCGATTGAGTGGTTCGAAAAAGCAGCTGAGTTTGGTATGCCTGGTTCTATGTATGCGTTAGGCATGTTATACGAAGATGGAAAACAGGTGGTTCAGGATTTAGAAAAATCGCAGTTTTGGTACAATCAAGCAACGAAAGTTAGTGCCCCTAACACGTAAATTATGAAGTCAAGATTTGCGCCATCTCCAACAGGCTATCTACATATTGGTGGTGCGCGTACGGCCTTGTTTGCTTGGGCTTTCGCTAAAAAACAGCAAGGACGATTTGTTTTGCGTATTGAGGATACAGATGCTAAGCGTTCTACACAAGAATCAGTTGATGCAATTTTGGAAGGAATGAGTTGGTTGGGCTTGGATTATGATGAAGGTCCATTTTATCAGACCCAGCGTTTTGGGCGTTATAAAGCCGTTATTCAGCAGTTGTTGGACAATGGCAAGGCATATTATTGCGAGTGTTCAAAACAGCGCTTGGACAATTTGCGTGCAACATTGATGAAAAAAGGCGAAAAGGCGATGTATGATGGCTGTTGTCGTAACAAACATCTTACTTCTGGTGTGGTGCGTTTTAGAAATCCAAATGATGGTATAGTGAGTTTTGAGGACGCGGTTAAAGGGCGGATTTTAGTTGCTAATAAAGAATTAGACGATTTGATTATTGCACGCAGTGATGGCACGCCAACCTACAATCTAACGGTTGTGGTAGATGATTATGATATGGATATTAGCCATATTATTCGTGGTGATGACCATATCAATAACACCCCTAGACAGATCAATTTATATCAGGCATTGGGCTGGTCTGTGCCGAAATTTGCGCATTTACCAATGATTTTAGGCGATGATGGTACTCGGTTGTCAAAGCGTCATGGTGCGGTGAGTGTAATGGCATATCGAGACGCTGGTTTTTTGCCCGAAGTGCTATTAAATTATTTGGTGCGTTTGGGTTGGTCACATGGCAATCAAGAAGTGTTTTCTTTAGATGAAATTGTATCGTTGTTTGATTTAAAAGACGTTAACAAATCTCCTGCTAGTTTTAATGAGGAAAAACTTTTGTGGCTAAATCAAGAATATATCAAAAATTACACGCCTGAGCATTTAGTCAAGCATTTGCAGTGGCATCTACATCAACAAAAAATTGACACTAGTCAAGGTGCAGATTTAGCATTGGTTGTTGCTTCATTGCAACAACGCTCAAAAACACTACTCGAAATGGTTGCGGGTTTAAAAATGTTTTATCAAGAGTTTGATACATTTGATGAAAAACTTGCCAACAAATGGTTTAAAAACAAAGTGCCCCTTGAGATTTTAATAAAAAAACTTAGTTATACAAATATTTGGAAGAATGAGCAAATTAAAACGGTAATTAAGCAAGTATGTGATGAATTAGAGGTAAATTTTGCCAAAGTAGGACAACCTTTGCGATTAGCACTCAGCGGTGACGGCAATGCGGGCAATATTAGTGTAGTGGCTGAATTAATGGGCAAGGAAACCACATTGAAACGCTTAGGCAGAGCGATTGAATATGAGTGTTGATTTACTTAAATTAAGGCATGAATTTAGCAGTCATGGAATATCTAGTGCCGATTTAGATGTTAATCCTTTTGTGCAATTTAAAATTTGGATGCAACAAGCTTTTGATGCTGAATTGACTTTGCCAAATGCGATGAGTTTAGCGACTAGTGATGCAAATGGCGCGAGTATCAGAACAGTTTTGCTAAAAACCTTTGATGAAAAAGGTTTTGTGTTTTTTACCAATTATAATTCCAGAAAATCCAAACAGATTTCTAACAACCCCAAAGCAGCGTTACTATTCCCTTGGTTGGATTTAGAACGTCAAGTCAAAATATCTGGCACAGTAAAAAAAATACCGACTTTAGAGTCGATTAAATATTTTTCTTCTCGTCCTAGAGACTCCCAATTAGGTGCTTGGGCATCTGCACAATCTTCGATTCTAGATTCAAGAAAGGTTTTACTTTCAGAGCTTAATAAAATGCATCGTAAATTTAACAACAGAGAGATACCTTTGCCAGATTTTTGGGGTGGCTATCGCTTAGTGCCTGATAGTATTGAATTTTGGCAGGGCAGAGAAAATCGCCTGCACGATCGGTTTATTTATACACGCAAAGAAGATGCTTGGGGGATTAAGCGTTTAGCGCCATGATTTTTTGTATAACTGTTGGTGTGTTAGGCTGTCTACCTGTCCAAAATTCAAATGCCGCTGCCGCTTGCTCAACTAACATACCTAAACCATCTACAACCATAGATGCGTTATTGTTTTGTGCCCAATGCATAAACGGGGTATGTTGTCCATACATTAAGTCATAGCAAATCGCATTTTTAGCAACACCATTAGCTATGTTAGGCATTTGTCCATCTAGCGTGGCACTGGTGGCATTAATAATAATATCAACTGGATCATGTTTGACTTTTTCTAATCCAAAGCCACAGGTTTTACCATAAGGCTTAAAGTTTTTAGCTAGTTGTATAGCCTTTGTGGCAGTGCGATTAGCAATCATAATGCGCTTGGTTTGCTGTTGCAATAAAGGCAACAAAATACCACGGGTCGCACCACCTGCGCCTAGAACGAGCAATGTTTTATCACGTAAATCAATCCCAAGATTTTTAGTTAAATCATTTACTAAGCCAATGCCATCGGTATTTTCACCGATTAATATTTTGCCATCGACTTTGATGGTGTTTAGTGCGCCCGCAATTTGTGCGTTCAGCGAATGTTGGTCTGCTAATTGAAACGCATCTACTTTGAAGGGTACAGTGATATTAAAGCCTATACCACCTTGATTAATAAAGGTTTTAGCAGTTTTTGCAAAACCATCAAGTGGCACTAATATTTTTTCATATTCAATCTCTACATTGGTTTGTTGTGCAAAAAGCATGTGGATATTCGGCGATAAACTGTGCTCAATAGGGTTACCAAAGACTGCTAATTTCATGTTTGCTCAACCTTGCTAATATCGATTCTATTGTCACCAAAATCAACTTTAGATTTAGTACTGGTACTAGGTTTGGCGATTATCTCAGCTTTTGCATTTTTCTCGCCTTGCATGCTAAGATTTTTTGATTTTGTCGCAGTTTTTGTTCGAGATTTTTTCATAGATTACACCTGTTGTATGTTAGGGCTTGATTTAGCATTTTCTGTTATCAATTGCTTTTTTTATGCTTTAGGTTTTTTGGTTTTTCCCTAGTTCGTGCTAACACCTTGGGTTTAGTTTTAGTTTTAGTTGTAGTCTTAGTATTACCATCTCTAGATTTTTCTCCGAATCTGTTTTTAGACTTATTTTGGGTGTTTGGCTTAAATTTATTGTTTTTGGTTTTGTTATCTTGTTTTGTGTGTTGAGTATTTTGTGCTTTGTATTGATTTCTATTGTGGTTTTTATTACGACTCTCGTTGTTTTTGTTGTAGTGCTTTTTATTTGGTTTTTGTTGTTTTTTGTTTAATTCAAAGACTGATTTAATTTTGTCCCAAAAAGCAAATGGAATGATTTTTTTTCTCTTATTGGGGACGCGTGTTGTTGGGCGATTACTTTTAATGGCTGCTTCTTCCTTGTAATGACCTAAACCGTTAGCGAAAATATTTTGTTGTGGTCTAGAAATACCTTGGTAACTCTTGTGATACGACTTTTTATAGTCCTTATGCCTGTTGATATTGAAATTTGGGAATTGCATATAAGGATTCGGTAAAAGAATAATTTTTACTTGGTGTTTATCCTCTAATTTAGCAATATGAGAGCGCTTTTCATTAAGTAAATAAGTAATCACATCAACACTAGATTGAATAGTGAATTTTTTTATTTGTTTAGAAGCGTTACAATTATCTTCAAGTCGTCTTAAGATACTCAACGCCAAGCTTGGTACCGTTGGTGTTGTGCCACGCCCTTTACAAGAAGAACAGATTTTCCCCACAGACTCTGTAACTGAGGTCATTAAGCGTTGCCTTGACATTTCTAACAGCCCAAAACGCGAAATTGCGCCAATTTGCACGCGTGCACGATCTGAACTGACGGCTTTTTTCATGGCTTTTTCAATATCTTCTCGGTGTTCTTCAGAAGGCATATCAATAAAGTCAATCACTACTAAACCACCAATATCACGTAGTTGTAGTTGGATAGCAATCTCTGTGGTAGCCTCTAGGTTTGTGTTGTAGGCGGTTTCTTCAATATCAGAGCCTTTGGTGGCACGTGCAGAGTTAATATCAATTGCAGTTAATGCCTCGGTAGGGTCAAAAACAATGGTTGCGCCACTGTTTAGCGATACTTTGCGTTCAAATACATTTCTTACCTGAGATTCGATATTCATATGGCTAAACAAAGAATGCTCCGAATCATCAAATTGTTTAATGCGATCTAGGTAATGTGGCAAAACAAAACTAACAAATTCCTTTGAATTTTTAAAGGTCTTTAAGTCATCAATAATAACGCTATCGGTGTCTTCCCTGAGGTAGTCGCGCAGTGTGCGAATAATAATATCACTTTCTTGATAAATTAAAAAAGGTGCCGAACGTTTTTTTGCCGCAATATTGATTGAATTCCATAATTCTGCTAGATAGTCAATCTCCCATTGCAATTCTTCTAAACTTTTACCCGCACCTGCAGTGCGAATAATTAAACCCGAATTTTCAGGCATAACGATTTTATCAATGATTTCTTTAAGTGATTGTCTATCCGATGCTGTAATTTGCCTAGAAATACCGTTGCTTTTTGAGTTATTTATCGTTAGTATCATATAAGCACCAGCTAGGTTAATATAGGTGCTAAGCGCAGCACCTTTATTGCCTCGCTCTTCTTTTTCGACTTGGACAATAATCTCTTGTCCTTCTTTCAAAACATCAGAAATGGTGAGTTTTTCGCCAGAAGGTGTTGTGCCTTCTTTAAGTATTTCGGCTACCTCTTTAAAAGGCAAAAAGCCTTGTCGCTCTCTACCATAATCAACGAAAGCGGCTTCTAAGGATTGCTCAACACGTGATATTCTGCCTTTATAAACATTGCCTTTGCTTTTTTGATTAAGGCTATTTTCTATGTTGAGAGAAGTTAGTTTGTTATTTTTTACAACCGCAACCCTAATTTCTTCCGAATGGGCTGCATTTATTAAAATTTGGTTCATGGTTTAGTCCTATTGATAGACCTTTTTCCACGCACAGAAAAATCAACAAATAAATGTTATATAGTAATGTTTTGCTTGATTTTCTTAATTTATAAAACATTTTAAAAGCTTGTTTTTAGATAGAACCCCATCGCCCTTTTCGGTTTATTGATAATTATTTTTTAAGTAAATCTAAAACCGTGCTGTTTCTCTGTTTGTGGCAAAAAGCCGAATATTTGTGTTTTGTCTTGCACACAGCAACACTAAAAAATTCTTTAACTGATGGCATCTTGTCCATCATATCTTCTAAATTATAACACAAATATAAACATAGCATAACTGTTGCATAAATACATTCATGCATCTGAAAAAATAAAATCAGGGCAACCACTCCACAATCTTTAATAATTGTAGCGTCGAGTTATTAGCAAAATTGCCAAATTATTAAAAATTAACAAACCCATTTAAGTCATATATCCAATGAAAGAATCACAGAGGACATAGTCCAAGATTTATTAAGAGATTTAGATTATTATCAAAATAATGATTGTCAAATATAGTAGCGAATTAGTTCTACTCCGAGAATACAAAAACTTTTAAAAATGCTTCCAAAAGAGGCACAGGGGTCGGCAAGCCAGAATTTATAATTTCTTTTAAAAATGATAGTGATTTTTTAATCGTTATTGAATGTAAGGCTCAAAATGATAGATAAATATGCAGATTATGCAGTAGATAGAGTTTTGTTATATTTCAGTTATTTGTCAAAAGACTGTAACGTAATGGCTATTGCTGTTAGTGGTGAGCCTAAAAAAGAGCTAAAAAATATCACATTATTTACAATTAAAAGGTGCTTATGTAGCAAGGGATATACTAGTTCCACACGCTAAGCAAAAATGCACCAAAATGCAAGGTAAAAATATTCCACTAGTTTTAAACAATATATCATCTTTTTTTATTTTTAGATGGAGGTGATATGTGATAACTCAGGAGGAATATGTAATGATTCGGACATTACACGCTAAAGGTTATAGCAAAACACATCAAAATTAAACTACATTGTCCAATCTGTTTATAAGACACATAAAACTACATTATTCGCCACACTTGCAAAATACATTAAGTCTAAATAAGTTTTATTTTTTTAATTCAATACCATGAAAAACAGTGTTGTTATCAGGAATCTAAGTGCAATGTCATGAAAAGAAATTTTTATTAAAAAATACAACCGCAACCATTATAAAAAGCAATATTTTTTATCTAAAACTTGGCAAATAATATCTCTAAACCTATCTTTGCGTGTTATGTTAAGGTTTTAGAACTCGCAAATGTTGGCAGGGGCAGGGTGCTTAATAATAGATATGTTTGTTTGCAAAGTTATCAACACCAAGCACTATCAATAAAACCAAGGGTTTATTATC
>CALFDA010000008.1 GCA_937950605.1 uncultured PS1 clade bacterium
CTAATCCAGAGTTTTTGCTGAGAGTTTATATGCTGGATAATCGCAAAGATAAACGTCTTGAAGCAATAAATGTGCAGCTTGATAAACTTGGCATTAACACACAACGCTTAACCAGACAGCAATTAGATAAGCGCGCTAAAAACCAAACGCATCAAGGCATTATTGCCGAGATACGCCCACCTACTCTACCCAACCAAAATGACCTAATACAATATGTTGATAAACTTAAAACCACACCTTTAATACTAATTTTAGACTCAATACAAGACCCAAGAAATCTAGGTGCTTGTCTACGTAGTGCAAATGCAGCGGGTGTGAATTGTGTTGTGATTAATAAAAATGGTTCATCTCCTATCAATGCTTTGGTATATAAGACTTCAGCAGGGGCACTCAATCAACTTAGAATATTTTTAGTAACTAATTTGATGCGCACAATTAACGCATTAAAAGCCAAAAATATTTGGGTGCTTGGTTTAGATAGCTCAAGCAAAACGTCGCTTTATAAAATTGATTTCACAACCGCTACGGCAATAGTTATAGGTTCTGAAGGTTCGGGTTTGCGTGCTTTAACCAAAAAATCTTGCGACCAATTAGCAACTATTCCCATGCAAGGCAATGTGGAGAGTTTAAATGTCTCGGTTGCAACTGGTATTGGGTTATTTGAGATTAATAGACAAAGAATTAACACAACAGATTAAGCAATTTTAACAACTTTGATGCCTGAGTTCGGATATTAAAATTGACAACCTAGGAATATCTTTTTTGGTAAAATCACCGCGTTTTGATGAAACAAGGAATACCAAAACAAATTAAACTTTTTAAGTTTTCTTCTAGGTCGTTATTTTTTTCACAAACCTATAAAGTGAAAGATTTTCCTAGAATTTCGGACTTGGCGAGCAACCAAGAATCGGCAGTTGATGTTGAGCTTGGATTTGAACTTAAAGAAGGTAAAATTCCTTGTGTTAAAGGTAGAGTCGAACTGGATTTGGCATTAGTTTGTCAACGGTGTTTGGGTGAAGTCAGCATTCATTTAGAGCCTAAATTTCAGCTTGCTTTTATAAAGAATGAACAACAAGGGGAAGCATTAAAAGATGACTTTGAGACAATTCTAGGTGCTGACGACGAATTTTCAACAATTGAATTTATAACGGATGAGGTGCTAATATCTATTCCGATGGCACCGATGCATGATTATGCATGCGCATCGTATCAACAAGACACACAAGCAACAAGTAAGCAAAAGCGTGAAAATCCTTTTGCGATGTTAGAACAACTAAGGAGTAAAAATGGCCGTTCAAAAAAGTAGAAAAACCCCTGCAAAAAGAGGTATGCGTCGTTCGCACAATGCACTAACAAATCCAACTTTATCTGAAGACCAAGAAACAGGTGAAATTCATTTACGTCACCATATAACTGCCGATGGCTACTATCGCGGCAAGAAAGTTATTAACACGACAAAAGTGGCAGATATTGCAGAAGCAGAAACTTAAAAATCTCGCAAAAAGTTCTTTAATTTATTATGACAATCAAGGTATCAATTGATGCGTCTGGTGGGGATTATGGAATACCCACTACAGTCATAGCAGGTATTAAGTCTTTAGATGTTTTGCCAGATCTACATCTAGTTTTTGTTGGCAATAGCAATGGCATTAAAACAGAGCTAAAGCAGCATCTTGCTAGTCAAAAGTTTAGCGAACGTTTTGACGTTGTGCATGCTAGTGAAATAGTCGCTATGAACGAATCGCCTTCAAGTGCATTACGCAAAAAAAAAGATGCCTCTATGCGTGTTGCTATAAACTTAATTAAAAACCACACGGTTGATGCTTGTGTTAGTGCTGGCAACACAGGTGCTTTAATGGCAATTTCACGTTTTGTGCTGAAAACTATCAACGGTATTGATCGTCCTGCTCTTATGGGGCGTATTCCAACAATGAGCGGGCATACACATATGCTAGATTTAGGTGCAAATGTTGATTCTACTCCTAAGGCTTTAGTTGAATTTGCTACTATGGGATCAATTGCAGTTAAATATACCGAAAACATTGCATCGCCAACTGTTGGTTTGTTAAATGTTGGCGAAGAAGAAGTAAAGGGCAACAATAATATTAAAAAAGCTTCCGAATTACTAAAAGACTCAAACCTCAATTACGTAGGTTTTATCGAAGGCGACGACATTTACAAAGGCAGTGTTGATGTAGTCGTTTGTGATGGATTCGAAGGCAATATTGCTATTAAAGCAAGCGAGGGCGTTGCATTGATGATGGGGTATTATCTTAAACAATCTTTTACTCGAAGTATATTCGCTAAAACCATTGGACTAATCGCCAAACCTGTTTTAAAAGATTTTAAAACTAGTATTGATCCTAGACAATATAACGGGGCTAGTTTATTAGGTTTGCGCGGTATTGTCATTAAAAGCCATGGCAGTGCTGACGCTGATGCTTTCTTTCAAGCGATAAAAGAGGCCTATCTTGAAGTACAAGCTAAAATTACTGAGAAGATAGCAACTCAAGTATCTCTGGAATTAGGGCAGAATAATGAATAGATTTGCAAGAATTATTGGCACAGGCTCTTATCTACCACCAAAGATTGTTACTAATGACGATTTATCCAAAACAATTGACACTTCTGATGAATGGATTACCACGCGTACAGGCATTAAAGAAAGACGCATTGTTACTAATGAGTCAACCTGTGATTTAGGCGTTATAGCAGCTAACAATGCGCTGGATATGGCGGGAATTGATGCCGCTGGGCTAGATTTAATCATTTTAGCAACTACAACGCCAGATAAAATTTTTCCCGCAACAGCTACCATGTTACAAAAAGCTATTGGTGCTAACTGCCCAGCTTTTGATTTGCAATCGGTTTGCGCAGGATTTATTTTTGCTTTAACAACAGCAGAACAATACATCAAAACAGGTGCAGCTAACAAGGTATTAGTTGTTGGCAGTGAAACAATATCTCGTATTGTTGATTGGCAAGACCGATCTAGTGCTGTTTTATTTGGCGATGGTGCTGGTGCTGTAGTCCTTAGTGGAAGCGAAAAAACGGGCATTCTGCACTCAAAATTGTGTAGCGATGGCAATTATCTATCTTCTTTACAGGTTAATAATAATTTTATCAATGAAACAGGTTTTATTGAAATGTCTGGAAATGAGGTTTTTAAAATTGCAGTAAATCGCTTATCTGACATTGCACAAGACACGCTAAACGCTTGCCAAATGAGCTCTGACGAACTAGATTGGATGATTCCACATCAAGCCAACATTCGCATTATCTCAGCGGTTGCCAAACGCATTAACATGCCAATGGATAAAGTTGTGGTTACATTAGATAAACATGGCAATACCTCGGCTGCATCTATTCCATTAGCGCTTGATATAGCCATACGTGATGGACGCATTCAAAAAGGACAAACCTTGTTATTTGAGGGTATCGGGGGCGGTTTTAGTTGGGGCAGTATTTTAATTAGAGCTTAATTATTTGTTTAGCAGTACCCTAGCATGATATTGTCATGTGTGTATTTTGAACGCAACATGCAAAAGGATATTTTTATAACAATAGTTAGACTATAAGCAACAGATAGCTATAGATGCGAAGTATTGAGGGGCGATAAAATGACTAATAAATTATCTATTTTTGAGCGGTATTTAACCATCTGGGTGTTTCTTTGTATATTAGCAGGCATCGCTTTAGGAAAAATTGCACCCAAAATTGCAACAACACTTAATGATTTTTCAATTTATCAGGTTTCCATTCCTATTGCTGTATGTCTTTTTTTTATGATGTATCCTATTATGGTGAAAATTGATTTTACTCAAGTTTTAAAATCAGCGAAAACACCAAAACCAGTAATTCTTACATTGTTTATTAATTGGCTAATAAAACCATTTTCTATGTTTGTAATTGCTTATTTTTTTCTAGGATATTTATTCAAAGACTATTTGTTAGGCACAGAAATACTCGCAAGTGGAACAGAAGTTGAGTTATGGCGTAGTTATATTGCTGGTGCTATTTTGCTTGGTATTGCCCCGTGTACAGCAATGGTCTTAATGTGGGGTCATTTAGCAAAAGGCAATGCTGGTTTAACATTGGTGATGGTGGCAATCAATGCACTAATAATGTTATTGCTGTATGGACCATTAGGCAGTTTGTTGCTTGATGTAAATTCAATGCCTGTGCCTTGGCAAACAATGTTATTTTCAGTATCAATTTATGTGGCATTGCCACTAATTGCAGGATATTTATCCAGAAAGTGGATACTTAAATATAAAGGATTAAAGTGGTTTAATGAAAAATTTTTGCATTGGCTTACACCTGTTAGCATAATGGCACTGCTTTTAACATTGGTGCTTTTATTTTCATTCAAGGGTGAAGTTATTATTAACAATCCGCTTACGATTTTATGGATTGCCGTACCGCTTTTTGTGCAAACTATTTTTATTTTTGCTATAGGCTATTTTGTGTTTGCAAGGTGGCTAAAACTCTCGTATCACGATGCAGCACCAGCAGCCATTATTGGCGCATCAAATCACTTTGAAGTAGCAATTGCCTCTGCGGTTATGCTTTTTGGTTTATCTTCGGGTGCAGCTTTGGCTACTGTTGTTGGTGTGTTAATAGAAGTTCCGCTTATGCTTATGTTGGTGTTAGTATGCAAGCGTACTTGTAATATGTTTTACGAATGTCATTTAGATTATCCTCAATGCAAGCCAAAAAAATACTAGAATTTTGCGCTAAAACAATAACGCCTAGATGTAGAATTTGGATTATGTATTCCAAACAGGCAACCCAAAAGCGTTAAACAAAATTCTATTTTCAACAAGCGTTAAAGTGGCAGAATGTAGTTGCAATTTTAAAATCCCTCACTAATGAATAAAAATAATTGGACATTTATAGATTTATTTGCGGGGATTGGAGGTTTCCATCTTGCTATGCACTCTTTAGGTGGGAAATGTGTATTTGCTTCTGAAATTGATAAAAATGCAAGAGAAACCTACAAATATAATTTCAATTATATAAGTCCAGAAATCTTTGATGAGAATTTGTTTAACGATGACATAAGGAGTATATCCCCTAGTGAAATTCCTGATTTTGATGTTTTATGTGCAGGATTTCCTTGCCAGCCATTTAGTCAGGCGGGGTTCAAAAAAGGTTTTGGAGATAATGATAAATCAGAAAGAGGGAACCTATTTTTCAACATTGTAGATATTATTGAGGCAAAACAACCTAGGGCTTTTTTTCTTGAAAATGTTCGAGGTATAGTGAACCATGACAATGGACGAACTTTTAAAAAAATTACCGAAATTTTAACTGATGAACTCGGATATAGTTTTTACACCAATATAGTAAATGCTTCGGATTACGGTCTACCCCAGCTCAGACCTAGAGTATTTATGATAGGTTTTAAAAATGATTATAAAAATAATTTTGAATTCCCCAAGAAACTACCACTTAAATTCAATATGTCTGATGTATGGGGTGGTTATTGCTCAAGAGAAATAGGTTTTACTATTAGAGTAGGTGGCAGAGGATCAAACATAAATGACAGAAGAAATTGGGACGCATACCTAGTTGATGGAGTTGTCCGAAAATTAATGCCAAAACAGGCAAAAAAGATGCAGGGCTTCCCAGATAATTTTCATTTTCCAGTATCTAATACAAATACAATGAAACAGTTAGGCAATAGTGTGGCTGTTGATGCTATTAAAGAATGTGCAGATTCCCTAGTGCAATATATGAATACACTAAAAAAACAAAATAATATCGATAAAAAATTAACTAAAAACAAAGGCGAATGGACAGAGATTTATGCGTTCATTAAATTAATCCATGATAAAAAACTTATAATGTCTAACAAGGATTTAACCGCACAAAACAATTACCTCAAAGTCAATAAAATATCTACTTTAAACATTAAAGAATCTTGTTATCTATCGACCGATGATAAAGTTATTATCAAAAACAATAAAACCGAAAAAATCATCAAAGTATCAAATTTTATTAACAATGACATTATAAAAAAACTTGCATCTAAAATTAAAAACGGCAAAAAGACATTCAATATTCCCGAATTTGATTTGATACAAGATAAATTAGGCATATCCATAATCAAAGGTGGCAACAGTTACCAAAAAGCAGATATTGCCCTAGATATTGAAAATAAAGATATACAGGCAAAAAATGAAGGTTTTGGTATTAAATCATATTTTGGCAATAAACCCACTTTACTTAACGCATCAGGCAATACAAATTTTATTTTTAGCGTAAATGGCGTATCTAAAAATGATATAGATAAAATCAATAAAATAAATACCAAAACTAAGTTAAAAGATAGAATCGAAAGCATATACAAACTAGGTGGCAGTCTCACATTCTACAAAATAGAAAAAGATTCTATGGAATATAATTTATCAATGATTGATAGCAATATGCCAAATATTGTTGCGCAAATGCTTTTGCAGTTTTTCGTCAACAGAACCTCAAGCATTAAACAAAATGTAAGAAATGTTTTTAAAAATAATGCTATAAATAATAAATTTGAGGACTTAAATTCTTTAAAGGTAAAAATAAAAAGATTATTGCTCGCTATATTGCTTGGTTTTTTTGCAGGCAAAAAATGGAATGGAAAATATATTGCAAACGGGATTATCGTTGTTAAAGAAAATGGCGATCAGTTAGGGTTTCATATTATTCAACAAAACAACTTAGAAGATTATTTGTTTGACAACATAAAATTTGATACACCATCAACCACTAGACATAGATATGGTAGCCTTATATTAGAAAATGATAATAAAATTTACTTCAAATTAAACATGCAACTTAGATTTTTAAACAAATGAACTTCACCAAAAAACTCGAAAAACTACTAAAAACCCTCGATAAATTTACCGACCAACAAAACAACTTACTCAAACAAAACATCAAACACAGTGCCGAGAAGTTTGACAAAGATTTAATTAAACTTTTGCTCAGCGACAAAAACACCAAACAGCATTTTTTTGATGAAATTGATAACGCTACCATTTTTAACTATCGCAAGTTTATTGACTATATTGATGATAAAAATTTTCTCATTGATAGTTATACCAAGTTCGCTAACAAAGTCGGCTTAACCATCTCGAATAAACACCTCGGGCAAATGAATGATGTAGTTTTATCTTTCCCATTTAAAGACTGTGTGCTTGAAGGCGGACAATCCAAAGATGATGAAAAACGTAAAGAGATATTTTTTAATGAAGTCCTAGCCAAAGATGAAATTAATCGCTTGCTGGATAAAAAAGTTATTACTAATTGCAAAAAATACACTCAAAACGGCATAAGTGATAACGTCAAGTTTAAGCGTGATGAAAATAATCTAATCAAAGACAATCTTATTATTAAAGGCAATAATCTATTAGCCTTACACACGCTAAAAAGCAACTTTGCGGGCAAAATAAAACTAATTTACATTGATCCACCTTACAACACAGGCAACGATAGTTTTAACTACAACGATAATTTTAATCATTCAACATGGCTAACATTTATGAAAAACCGTCTTGAAGTGGCAAGACAATTACTCAGCGATGACGGGGTTATTTTTGTCCAGTGTGATGATAATGAACAGGCTTATTTGAAGGTGCTTATGGATGAGGTTTTTGGGAGAGAGAATTTTGTTAGTTTAATTGCTATAAAGGCTAAATCAAGTGCTGGAGCAAGTGGAGGTGGAGAAGACAGAAAATTAAAGAAAAATTACGAGAATCTGATAACTTATTCAAGAGAGAATTTTTCAAGTTTCAAGAAAATGTATGAGAGTGATTACTTGGAGGATATTTTACTTGCTAAATCTAGGGATAAAAAAACATACGAATACAACAAATTACTTATATCGCAAGGGTTAAAAAAGGAAGAAACTTTTATTGAAACTGGACAAGGAGAGAAAATCAAAGTCTATAAGCACTCAAACTACAAAGTTACATCCATTAAAAGTGTCGCCAAAGAGGAAAGTCTTACTGAGTACGAGGTTTATAAAAAGTATTTCAAACAAATATTTAGAACACAGGATGCACAATCTTCTATCCGCCATAAAGTTGTAAAGGCTACAAATAAAGAGGGTGGTTTGTATTCGATTACCTACTTACCGATTAGCGGCAAAAACAAAGGCAAAAAAACTGAACTGTTTTATTATAAAAATGAGATGGTTAATTTTTTGACCAACGTTGCTTCGGAACGGGATGGAGAAATCATAAAAAAAACTATTTTAGGGACATTGTGGAGAGATATAGGATGGGATGGAATCGCGAATGAAGGAGGGGTAAAACTAAAGGCGGGCAAAAAACCAGAAAAATTACTACAAAGAATTATAGAAATGACTACCCAAAAAGACGACATCGTCCTCGACTACCATCTAGGCTCTGGCACAACCTGTGCAGTTGCTCATAAAATGGGACGGCAATACATCGGCATTGAACAAATGGATTATATTGAAAATATTGCTGTTAAAAGAATGCAAAAAGTTATCGGCGAAAAAATTAACAAAGACGCTGAGTTGTTAGAAAAAGTTGAGTTTGATAATGGCGGCATATCAAAAGCAGTTAAC
>CALFDA010000009.1 GCA_937950605.1 uncultured PS1 clade bacterium
AACACCGTTTTACCAGCACCGCCTTTGGTTGATATTATCGATATTGTTGTTGTCGTGGGTTTCATAAACAATCCTTATTTGTTGAGAACCGACAATAATGCAGATAGAGATTAACTAATCAATATTCTAGCTATTTGTATAATATGGCTCCCCGAGCTGGGCTCGAACCAGCGACAAACGGATTAACAGTCCGTTGCTCTACCAACTGAGCTATCGAGGAATGGTTGAAGTTTGACCCGCTATTACCGACTTATCGCACAAGCAAAACACACAAAACGGCATCCATTTTATTCAAGAATTCACCAAACAATGGTCTATTATCTTGCCCTTAAATAAACAACGCTTTCTCACATTTCTTGCCACGCTAAGTTAGCACAGTAAACTCAAGCGGAATATTATAATGAAAATTAATTTTTATAGTCAGTTATTTTTGCAATTACAATCCAAAAGCCAATTTCAAATGCTAAATACAACTGCAATGGTCTCAGGGAGTCATTAACTAACTCTTCCACACCATAATCACTTAGGTTATTGCAAATGCCTAAGAGCAACATCTTAAACAGCAATAGCCTTGGAATAACCATCGCGTCCTATCTCTGTGTGATTAGCTTGGTAATAATGCTTGATTTGTTTGTCTATTTTATTCCAGTCAATCAATCTATTAACTTGGGTATAGAATTTATCTTTACGGGTTCTGTGGGTTACAAAAGGTTGGGGAAATGACATCAATTACCCCTGTGTTTTGTATAGGTATAGTTTGACAAAGTGGGGTTATTGAGTGTTATTTTGCGCTGGTTTCTGATTTTGTTTGGTGTCCCTTCACCTAAAATTTATCCTATTTGGCTTTATTTTCTTTTAACAACTAATTAATGTGATGATTTAACATTGCTGTAAAAATTGCCACAATTTATTGATTTAGCATGTGGTTTTAGATGTTGGGTGGCAAATTTTTGTTAATTCGCATATATCGCCAATGAGTTTTTGTATTGCCTTTTCCATTTACACCTCACCATAAGGAAACTTAATAGCATAGAGCATTTTACAAAATAGCGATGTTAAACAACTAATCGTAACCAAAAAATTAATTTTCTTTATCTAATTTTTTGAAGGCTTTGTCAATCTCATCTAATTCTTTGTCGTCCCAATCTCTATCATCAGTTTCTTGCTTAGCGCTTCCATCTTTTGTTGCCGTTGGACGTTTAAACATAGGCGCAAAAATGATTCCAGCTTCAAATAATAGCCACATTGGGATAGCAATTAGCGTTTGAGAAATAATATCAGGGGGTGTAAGCAACATGCCTAAAATAAAAGCACTAATAACCACATAAGGGCGATTTTTTTTAAGTTTTTCTACAGTTGTTACCCCAAATATAATTAGCAAAATAGTCGCAACAGGCACTTCAAATGCAACACCAAAAGCAAAAGAGACTTTTAATACAAAGTCAAGATAATATTGAATATCGGGGGTGAAATCTACAATACTTGGACCAATACTAGACAAAAAACCAAAAACAACTGGAAACACAATATAAAAAGAAAACAACAGCCCACCATAAAACAAAATTGTTGAAGAAACCACCAATGGCAAAATCATTTGTTTTTCATGTTGGTAGAGTGCAGGCGCGATAAATGACCAAAGCTGATACAATAAGTAAGGCATGGTAAGATAAACCGCAAAGATGAGCGCCATTTTAAGTGGCGTTAAAAAAGGTGAAATCACCCCAATGGCAATAATATTATTATCTGCAGGCAAGACGCTTAGAATAGGTGCAGCAATAAAGCTATAAACCTCGTTAGCAAAAGGAAAAATGATGGCAAATGCAATTAAAATTGCAATGACACAGTGCAATAATTTATCGCGCAACTCAACTAAATGTTGGACAAATGTCATGTCTTTAGTGCCATGTTTTGTCGTCATTTTTTGTTTATTCTAGCCCGAATAAGTATGGAAAAAAGATTGTGAACCAAATTGTGAAAATCCAGATTTTCATCATTGATAATTTCTCGTATTTTTCCATAATTTCATCAATAAGAATGTCTAATTGAGGGCAAATATCATGCTATTTAACTTTGTTTATTTGTTATTTTTTAGATTATTATAAGACCCTTATAAACATTGAGTACTTTGATTAAATTGTAAATAATGTATGTACAAAGACCAATTTTGCCAGCGACCTTTGATGTGCATATTTTTCGGCATTTTTAATTTTGCAGTGGTTTTAAAAATATATTCAAACTTAACATGCAAATGATATGCCTGAAAAATTGACAAAAAATTACTTTGGATAAAGGCTGGATAAGTTGTTGATTTTGTAGCAGTTTTAATCAAAAGATTACACAGTTTAGTTTATGACCCTATCGCTTTTTGTTGCTTACCCTGTTTACAGAATGCACAAATTCTAAATTTTTAATGGCATACATTACTTCATCTAGCTGTGAAATTCCTGAAACATTAATAAGCAACTTTAATGCCCTCATTGAGACATCAATTCCCTCGAGCTCGAGGTGCTCAATATTAACATTTGCCTTGGAAATAGTGCTAGCGATCGATGCTAATGTGCCTTGACGATTTTCAATTTTTACATGTATCAACACTTCAAACTCTTCATTTTCTTCAGCTTGCCAATCT
>CALFDA010000010.1 GCA_937950605.1 uncultured PS1 clade bacterium
AGTTTTGCCGTGTATTTATTTGGTGTTTGCACCGCATCGGCTATTTTGTTGGCTAGTGTATCAATATCGCCAACAGGTGTGAGGTTATTTTTAGGTAGTATTTCTGATACTCCCCCGCAACTCGTGCTAATAACTGGCGTGCCTAATGCCAATGCTTCTGTTATAACCATAGGAAGCCCTTCAAAATCTGACGACAAAACCATCAATCTGGCATTTTTTATAAATGGGTAAGGATTAGTTTGAAACCCCATAAAAATAACTTTGTTCTCAATTCCTAAATTATTTACTAAATCCTTACATTGTTGTTTTAACTTGCCTGTGCCTATTAGTAAAAGTGGATTATTTATGCCGCTTTGATGATATGCTTTAATCAAAATATCATGTCTTTTTTCTGCTGAAAATCTACCAGCATGCACTACATAATTAGTTTGTATTGGACAAAATTTAAGGCTTTGACGTTTAACAAAATCAACATCAGTAAAATTATGTATGACAATCGATGGATAAGGGCTATTAAATGTCTTATCAAAATCACGCTTAACAGCATCAGCAACACATATGGCTGGTTTTTTAGTGTACGTGTTTTTTAATTTAGTATCTAGTAGTTTATATACCTTGCTAATCTTGGTGTGTATAAGCAAATAAACATTAAGTTTGCTATAACATAACACACGACTAGTGAGGGGTAAGTTTGACAAAACAAGATTAGGATAACCGCATTTTTTAATAATAAATTTGTCTAATAGTTTACCTCTGATGGGTCTAGGTAGCCATCTATGGTATTGCTTAAAATGGTGTATTTTAAATTGTCCATCAAACTCAAATTCGATATGATTCTTAAACAGTACAACATGCACTTGACAACCTTGCTTTTCAAAATATTTTGCTAAAGTTAATACTAATCTTTCAGCACCGCCACCTTCTCCCTCCATGCCCGTCAAGTGTACAGTCACCAATACGATAATAGGTTTTTTCATGATAGTTCTCCAAAATGCAATGTTTTTGCTGATTTTACTTAATTTGTCTACTTTAATCTTATTGGTGGATTTTTTTGGTTTCTTTTTCTAGTAGATTTTTGAAAATGACGTGAATATTTTCACCCCGAGAATTTACAGCCACAGTCACAGGCATATCTTTAACCTCAAACTCATAAATGGCTTCCATGCCCATTTCTGCAAAAGCAACTACTTTGGCTTTTTTGATGGATTTAGCAATCAAATAAGCCGCACCACCCACTGCAATTAAATAGCAAGCTTGGTGTTTTTTAATGCTTTGTATTGTTGCCTCGCTACGTTCTGCTTTGCCAATCATGCCCAAGATAGGGGTGTTTTCTAGCATCATATCGCTAAATTTATCCATGCGCGTGGCTGTGGTTGGTCCTGCAGGTCCGATTATTTCATCAGTTGTTGCCGTAACTGGACCAACATAATAAATAAATTTATTATTAAAATCTACACCGTTAGGCAAACCCTCGCCATTTTCTAACATTTGTTTTAGTCGTTTGTGTGCCGCATCTCTGCCTGTGATAATTGTGCCACTAAGAAGCAGGGTGTCGCCCACTTGCCATGTGCGCATTTGTGCTTTGTTTAGGGTGTTTAGGTTAATGCTTTTGTATTGTGAGGTATTTATTGTCAAATCGGGATAAATACTCATATCCACCTCTGGCAATTTTGCCACACTTGAGCCGTCCAAAGAAAAATGCACATGACGCATAGCAGCACAATTTGGAATCATGGCAACTGCCTGAGAAGCCGCATGACTTGGATAGTCTTTAATTTTGACATCTAACACAGTTGTTAGTCCACCTAAACCTTGCGCGCCAATGCCTAGATTGTTAATTTTTTCGTACAATTCTAAACGCATTTTTTCAATGCCTGTGGGGTTAGATTTTTGGGCAATATTATCAATGTCTATGGTTTCCATGAGACTTTCTTTTGCCATTAACATGGCTTTTTCGGCACTACCACCGATACCAATACCAATAACCCCCGGCGGACACCAACCTGCGCCCATGGTTGGTATTGTTTGTAATATCCAATCAATTATGTTGTCATCGGGTTGCAAAATAGCAAATTTTGCTTTATTTTCTGAACCAGAGCCTTTAGCGGATACAATAAAATCTAATTTATTGCCTGACACAACTTTCATATGAATAACCGCTGGTGTGTTGTCTTTGGTATTGACTCTGTTAAATATCGTATCTTTAACCATTGAGGCGCGTAAAGGATTGTTTTTATCAACAAAAGCCTGTCTAACACCCTCGTTAATCATATCTTCTAATGATAAGTCGGCTGTGTCCCACACAACATTCATACCTATTTCAACAAACACATTCACAACGCCTGTATCTTGACACATTGGGCGTTGACCAATAGCAGACATTTTTGAGTTAATTAAAATTTGCCCAATAGCATTTTTGGCAGATTGATTAGTTTCTCGATGATAAGCATTTAGCATTGCTTTAATAAAATCGGGGCTGTGATAATAAGAGATATACTGTAAGGCATCAGCAACACTTTCGATGATGTGTGTTTGTTTAATTTTCATATTTGTTATCTGAATTTTAAGAAGTTTTTTAAGTATTGCATAAATGTGTAGTGCGTTGATTTTTTATGCAACTCTAAAAATACAGGGCTGAGTATTTATAGCGATATTTTGCTTAAGGCAAAATGTATTTGCGCATTATTATATACTTGCAAGCATTTAATAACTAATTTTTACATTTGTTTGATTGAGTCAAATGTATCTCATATTTTTGTATTAATATTTGGATTGGCTTATTGATGCAGAAACCTTATTTCAGATAGTTTTTGTTAGGTGGATAGAGTTTCTTCATATTCATCAGTTAGGGCAACAAAATCTTTTACCTCAAGCATTTCTGCACGTTGTGATAAATTAATACTAGTTTGCGCCTGTGAAAGCAAAGGTTTTAAACAATTTTTTAGGGTTTTTCTGCGTTGAGAAAAAGCAGTTTTGACGATTTTTTCAAAACTTTT
>CALFDA010000011.1 GCA_937950605.1 uncultured PS1 clade bacterium
TATTTAAACTACTTTATATTTAGATTTAAGTCGTTCTATATATGTATCAGTAAAACAAGTCCATTCTTCTTCAAAATCATTTTCTTCCAATGCTTTTGATAAGTCATAGGTATCCATATGTCCTTCGCCAAATGCGACACCTCCTACACAATATATGTTATTTTCTTTACAAAATTTTTCGACGAACTCTTCACATTCTTTGGTAATTGGATGAATTGCGATAGTGTCGGTTGTCTCTTCATCTCTAGTTCTATTTGCCCCATTAAAACAAACAATTTGATAGTCATTCATTTTTTATGTCTCCTTGCTTTTTAAAATTATCATAACTTTTTGCTAAGTAATATATACCTACAGCACCTAATACTGGAGTTAATGTAGCACCTGCAAAAGCCATACCAGCAAAATTTACTACTCCTGCTGTACTCAAACCATAAGCTCCATATAATGCTCCTCCTCCTGTTATACAATCCATAGCAGATGCTCCATATTGTTTTAATTGTTTTATATGTTCTTTTTTTATATTCATTTATACTCCTTTATCTGTATTAATTTTTTTTATCCTTATTATCTCTTGGTTTACATGCCCAAATTAAAGCTATTACCCAACCTAATAAAGTCCAACCTAAAAATAAATTTAAAATAAAAATCTGTCCTCTATTTGCTAAATCATATGCTACTAATGTTGGTAAAAAATAAATTAGCAAAACAAAAAATAATACTTCCATCATATTCCTCCTATTTATTTACATCTTTAATTCTTGGTATTGCAAAATCGTCTAAATATTGTTTTTCTAAATCTATTCCTATAAATTGTCTATTGTGTTTCAATGCCATAACCCCAGTAGTGGCACTACCACAAAATGGATCCAAGATTAAGTCCTCCTCATTGCTTGATGATAGAATGACGCGCTCTAATAATAATTCTGGTTTTTGTGTTGGGTGTTTGCCGTATTTTTTTTCACCATTGTTAGGTGTATTGATAGCCCAGACACTACGCATTTGTTTATTAGGATTCTTTATTGTGTCTTTAGGAAAATTACCAAATTTCATCTCTTTATAATGAAAAGTTTGTTTGGCTTGTTTGTTTTTCTTTGCCCAAATAAGCGTTTCGTGCGCATGTGCAAACATTCTACACGCTAGATGTGGCGCTGCATTTGGCTTAAACCATGCAATATCATTTAGAATATGCCAATTTTGTTTTTGCAAGGCATGTCCACAAGCATAGATAGAGTGATAAGTGCCTGAAACCCACAGAGTTCCATTAGGTTTTAAAACCCTGTTACAAAGTTTAATCCAATTAAAATGAAATTTAAAATCTTCATCAAAGCCTTTGCTTTTATCCCATTCGCCTTTATTAACACTCACTCTTTTACCAGCATGACAACTAAACCCGCCATTAGAAAGATTGTAGGGTGGATCTGCAAAAATCATATCCACACTATCTGTGGGAATTTTTTTTAATAACTCTAAACTATCTCCTAAAAATAATTTAACTGATTTTTCTTTGAAATAGGGTGTCATAATTGCGCCATAATTTCATCGGAAATATCAGCGTTATGATAGACTTCTTGGGTATCGTCTAAATCTTCTAGGCACTCGATTAGTTGCATAAATTTTTGGGCATCACCAAGATTAAGTTCAATGTGGTTACTAGCTTGCATAGTTATCTCAGCGTGATTAGGTTTAAGTCCTGCATCAGTAAGCGCATCTTTTACAACAAAAAAATTTTCGGGGGTGGTTAACACATCAATAGTGCCATCATCGTTGCTAATTATATCTTCGGCACCGCTTTCTAATGCAATTTCCATAATCACATTTTCATCGCTATTTGTAAAACCGATTAAGCCTTGTTTATTGAATAAATAAGCCACTGAACCATCGGTGCCAAGATTGCCACCATGTTTGGAAAAAGCATGACGCACATCAGCAACAGTACGGTTGCGATTGTCGGTCAGGGTATCTACCATAATGGCAGTTCCGCCTAGTCCATAACCTTCATAACGCACCTCTTCATAGTTTTTGGATTCGAGTTCGCCCGCACCCCGTTTAATAGCATTTTCAATGGTATCGCGTTTCATATTTGTGGTTAGAGCTTTGTCCACCGCCATTCTAAGACTTGGGTTATTTTCTATCACGCCACCGCCAGTTTTAGCAGCAACCACAATCTCTTTGATTAGTTTGGTGAAAATTTTACCGCGTTTAGCATCTTGAGCACCTTTACGGTGCTGAATATTGTGCCATTTACTGTGTCCTGCCATAATGAATTTATGTGTGAATATGTGGCTAAATTTTACCTTGATTGTGTAAAAATTATGCTGTAAAGTCAAGCAACCTTTGGATAGATTGTTGGGCTTTTTTGCTAACTGATTCATCAATGTGTATTGCATTCTTGCCAGTTTTCAAGACTTTTAAGCATTTGTCTAATGTGTTCATCTCCATCCACTTACAGTGGGCGCAAGATTCGCAATTAGCCCCCACACCTACGGTTGGTGCTTCAATGAGCGTTTTATGTGGTGCGACTTCGCGCATTTTGTGAAAAATGCCGTTATCTGTTGCCACAACGAAAGTTTGTTCTTTTCTGTCTCTAACGGCGTTAATCAGTGCTGTAGTTGAACCTACCACATCGGCTAAATTCACCACCTCCTGTGGTGATTCTGGGTGCACTAAAACGCAAACTTCGGGGCATTTGTTTTTAAAGGCTAGTAGGGCATCTGCCCTAAATCTTTCATGCACCACGCAAGCACCTTGCCAACAAAGCATATCAGCGTCTGTTCTATGTTTCACATAATTGCCCAAATGTTTATCAGGTGCCCATAGGATTTTTTCACCGTTTGCGTGCAGGTGTTGTACCACTTTAAGCGCACTACCAGAAGTTACTACCCAATCAGCGCGCGCTTTAACCTCAGCAGAAGTATTGGCATATACCACGACTTTTCTATTAGGGTGTTGATCGCAAAATTTGGTAAAACTTTCAATTGGACAATTTTCATCTAGTGAGCAAGTAGCTTGATTGTCCAACACTAGCACAGTTTTTTCGGGAGAAAGAATTTTGGCAGTTTGCCCCATAAATTTGACACCAGCAACAATAATGGTATCAGCATCGCAGTTTTGTCCAAAGCGCGCCATTTCCAAACTATCAGAGACAATACCCCCTGTTTGTTCTGCAAGCGTTTGCAATTCTCCACTCACATAATAATGTGCCACTAAAATTGCATTTCTTGCTTTGAGTTCGGCTTTGATTTGATTTTTGACTGACACAGAGTTTTTTGTTTTTAAGTGTTGTTTTTAGGGGTATTGATTTTAATGTTTAATTCTCTTAATATTTTATTAGGTACAGAAGCAGGGGCATCGGTTAACAAACAGGCAGCAGTTTGCGTTTTGGGGAAAGCAATTACATCACGAATAGAATCGCTATTTGTCATAAGCATAACTAAGCGGTCTAAACCAAATGCCATACCTCCATGTGGCGGACAACCGTATTCAAGGGCACTTAGCAAAAAGCCAAATTTATCTTGCGCTTCTGCCTTTGAAATGCCTAGTAATTTTAAAACACTTTGTTGCATATCAGCTTGGTGGATACGAATTGAACCACCCCCAACCTCATAGCCATTAATGACTAGGTCATAGGCACGAGACAATGCAGTATTTGGGTTTGATGTTAGTGTTTGTATGTCCACACTAGGCGCGGTAAATGGATGATGAATAGCACTTAAAGAACCATCATCATTAGTGTCAAACATTGGAAAATCAACCACCCAAACAGGTGCCCAATCTTTGTCGAATAAGTTTAAATCTTGGGCGAGTTTTTTGCGTAAATTCCCTAATGCTTCGTTCACAATCTTGGTTTTATCTGCACCAAAGAAAATAATATCGCCAGTTTTTGCACCGACTTTATCAATAATGTTTTGTGTTGCTTCTGCACCTAAGAATTTTATAATTGGTGAGGCTGGGGCATCGGCGTTCATTTTAATATAAGCCAAACCTTTAGCACCGTAAATACTCACAAATTTGGTGTAATCATCAATTTGTTTGCGTGAGATATTAGCACCATTTGGTATTTTCATAGCAGCAACTCGCGAATCTAAGTCTTTAGCGGGGTCAGCAAACACTCTAAATTCAATATTATCTAATAACTCATCAATGCTAACAATTTCTAGTGGAATGCGCATATCAGGGCAGTCAACACCATATTTTTCGAGAGCATTCTCATAAGTAATGATTGGAAATTTATCGTTATTTATAGTTTTCAGCAAATCAATGTTAATAATTGATTTAAACAAACCACAAATCATTTTTTCCATAATCGCCATAATTTCATTTTCATTCATAAAAGATGTTTCAACATCAAGTTGGGTAAATTCTGGTTGGCGATCTGCACGTAAATCTTCATCTCTAAAACATTTTACAATTTGATAATAACGCTCAAAACCAGACATCATTAGTAATTGCTTAAACAATTGAGGGGATTGTGGTAGGGCAAAAAATGCATTTTCATGTGTACGCGAAGGCACCAAATAATCACGCGCGCCTTCAGGCGTTGCCTTAGTTAAAAAAGGGGTTTCAATATCTAAAAAATCATGCTTATGCATAAATTTATGCATATAGTGCGTTACTTTTGAGCGCAGTTTTATTCGTTGTTGCATTATATCGGTGCGTAAATCTAAAAAACGATATTTGAGACGCACTTCTTCCGATATATTTTGCGCATTAATTTGAAAAGGCAGAGGTTTAGAGGTATTTAAAATTTCAATGCTATTGGCAATAATTTCAATTTCACCTGAGTCTAGTTTTGGATTGATTAAATCAGATTCTCTAGCAATCACCACACCACTAATTTTCACAACAAATTCGTTGCGAATGGTTTCAGCCAAAGCAAAATATTGATTGTCTGGGTTAATAACTACTTGCACAATACCGCATTTATCACGTATATCCAAAAAGATAACACCACCATGGTCACGACGACGATTTGTCCAACCACAAATTTCAACGCTTTGACCAATGTTTTGTTTGTTTAGTTCGCCACAATAGTGTGTCCTCATGGTTTTCTCCTTAGTTTTTTGGTGTTTTGTTGTGTAAATGTATAAAAGTATTCAATTATATGTCGTACTTATTCAAGACTGAGAGTGAAAAATCAATATAAGTATTTTGCTTGAAATCAAAGATACCATATTTACTAACATTATAAAACAAGGAATACAACTATCATTTATTACTAATAATATTTACATAGATAACTCAAGTAAAATGTCTTAATTATGAGATTTATTGACCTATTTGCAGGAATTGGAGGTATAAAAATAGCATTTGAAAACGCTGGGTTTGATTGTGTTTTTTCTAATGACTTTGATAAAAATGCACAAATTACCTTTGATTTTAATGCAAAGAAAGATAGCCAAATGTCTTTTGGAGATATACAGAAAGATGAGGTGAAACAACAAATACCTGATTTTGATATTCTATGCGCAGGATTTCCATGTCAGCCTTTTTCTATTGCTGGATATAGACAAGGGTTTAATGATGAAAATGGTAGAGGCAATTTATTTTTTGATATTATCAAAATTCTCAAACAACACAAACCAAAAGCATTCTTACTGGAGAATGTAAAAAACTTCAAAACTCACGACCAAGGTAGAACAATTGAAATTGTTTATCTGGAACTTCAAAAATTGGGCTATAAAGTAACCGATAAAGTTTTAAACTCTATGGAATATGGAAACCTGCCACAAAACCGAGAACGAATTTATATCGTTGGTTTTTTAGAGCAAAAAGCATTTAATAATTTTTCTTTTCCTAAGGCTATACCACTAACAAAAACCATTCATGATTGTTTGGAAAACAAAGAGGTTGATGATAGATATTACTACAACGATAAACCTCTTTATGCAAAACTGAAAGACGATATTACCAAAATGGATACGCTCTATCAATGGCGCAGAAATTATGTGCGAGAGAATAAAAATAACGTATGTCCAACACTTACCGCTAATATGGGGACTGGTGGGCATAATGTAGCGTTGGTATTAAATGGCAAAGGTATTAGAAAAATTACCCCAAGGGAATGTTTTAATATTTAGAAAATTACTAATGAGTACAAGTAGACACGAGAATTATGAAATCCTAAATTTGATAGGTTATGGTTTATCAAAGTTCAATGATAATTTTATTAAAGAATTTGGATTTTCAACAAAAACAGCATTTTATAATTTTTGTGTTGAATGCAAAATCGCTAAAACTAACTCGGTTATAAAAAACAGAATGGATTTATTTGATACATTTTTCCCAGAAAATAACAGAAAAGGTTGGTGGCAAAAGGGAGATGCGTATATACACAGAAAAATACTTATAGATAGTTTGTTTGGGAATGAAGATGTAATAGATTATGCAAATATAGTTAAGATGAATATGGAAGAAAATTTTGACATCCAAAAAATGGGATATAAAACTAAAACAAATCCAATATCTAAGACAAAATTTAAAAAATTACAAGAAACAGGCTTAGAAGCAGAATTATTTTTTATCAATAATTACAATTCTATAGATATTTTTCACGGAGGAGATTTAGAGGATGCAAGATTGTATGGAGATGGGTATGATTTTCAAATTAACATAGGTAACAATTCACTTTTAGCCGAAGTAAAAGGGATAAAAGGTAAAAAAGGCAAGTTCAGACTTACTAAAAATGAGTATCAGAAAGCATTAGAATATCAAAATGATTACATTGTAACTTTGATTTTAAATC
>CALFDA010000012.1 GCA_937950605.1 uncultured PS1 clade bacterium
TAAGTCTGATGATAGAATTTTACTAGCAGTGTCAGGTGGTAAAGACTCATTGAGTTTGTTTCATGTTTTACGACATTTTCAAAAAACCTCGCCCGTGAAGTTTAAGCTTGGTGTGATAACGATTGACCCTCAAGTGGAGGGTTTTGAACCACAGGCATTAGGCAATTTTTTTCAGCAATTTGATACCCCTTATTTATTTGAAGAATTCCCCATTCTTGAGCAAGCAAAAAAGAGTATGAAAGGGGATTCGTATTGTTCATTTTGTGCGCGTATTAAGCGTGGTTTAATGTATAAAGTAGGGCGAAGAGAGGGCTATAATGTTTTGGCATTAGGACAACATTTAGATGATTTGTGCGAGAGTTTGATGATGTCAATGTTTCATAATGGCAAAATTCAAACTATGAAAGCGCACTACGTTAATAATAATAAAGATTTGCGCATTATTCGACCAATGGTTTATGTAAGAGAGCGACAGCTAGCAGATTTTGCCAAATCTGCAAATCTGCCTATTATTCCTGATTCTTGTCCAGCTTGTTTTAATGCGCCAACCGAGCGTGAATATTTTAAACAATGGTTGCTCAATGAAGAAAATCGCATGCCAAACTTATATAATAATTTATTAAGTGCAATGAAACCAATGCTAGATGAAACAAAAGCACACAATGATTAAATGGATTCTCAAATTCTTTGCACTTATGCCACTCAAATTAAATCACTTGATAGGCACTTTAATTGGTCAAATTTTATATCTGACTAATAGTCAATCTAAGCATGTTGTGAGTAAAAATATTGCTATTTGCTTTGCCACTTTAAACAAAACGCAACAGCAAGATTTGGTGAAAAAATCTTTAATTGAAACGGGTAAAAATCTTAGCGAATCTGGTTTTATTTGGTGTCATAGTTTTGAGCACAATGCTAAGCACGTTATTAAAACAAATGGCGTGCAACATCTTAAAAGTCGTGAAAATACGATTTTATTAGTGCCACATTTTGGCTGTTGGGAAATTGCCGCACGCATCGTATCTTTATATAGACCCACGACTTTTATGTATAAGGAATTAGACAACAAAAAACAAAACGCCTTATTGTTGTCTTTACGCGAACAACAAAATTTAAGTATGGCAGCGGCAAATAAAAAGGGCATTTTAAAATTACAACGTGCTCTTAAAGAACATCAATTAGTTGCTATCTTGCCTGATCAATATCCTAGTGAAAGTGGCGTTATATCTTCTTTTTTTGGGCAAGATGCCAAAACTATGACACTATTAGTTAGACTAGCAAGAAAAAATAATGCCAAAATCTTAATGACTTGGGCAAAACGCTTAAGTAAAGGGGCAGGTTATGAGTTAAATATTGAACCTGTGAACATTCTATCAGATACAGGTTTAGTAGAAGATGATGTGGCACTTATGAATCAAGCGATTGAGCACTTGATTAAAACTAAACCAGAACAATATTTGTGGAATTACAAACGTTTTAAAGGGGTTATTAGGTATTAGGGATTTTCTATGCTATATTGCTTCGATTGAAGTACCCAAAGATTGAATATTAGCGTTTTATGATATAATTTAGAGATGAAATTTACTGAAGATATTCAAAGTGTATTTGAGCGTGACCCTGCTGCTAGAAATACTTTCGAGATAATAACAACCTATTCTGGTGTGCAAGCGATGCTATTTTATCGTTTAGCACATAAATTGTGGTGTTTAAGGCTTAAATGGTTGGCACGTTTTATATCAATGATCGCCCGTTGGTTGACCGGTATTGAAATTCATCCTGCGGCAAAGATTGGTCGCCGATTTTTTATTGATCATGGCATGGGTGTGGTCATCGGCGAAACCGCCAAAATTGGCGATGATTGCACTTTATATCATGGCGTTACTTTGGGTGGCACGACTTGGAAAAAAGGTAAGCGTCATCCAACATTGAACAACAATGTCGTCATCGGTGCAGGTGCCAAAATTTTAGGACCAATCACTTTAGGTGATAATGTGCGTGTGGGCTCTAATTCTGTTGTTGTTAAATCTGTTGATAAAGGGCAAACAGTGGTTGGCGTGCCTGCGCGCGTGTTAAAAGAAAGCAAAACACAATCCATTAAATTTGACTTTTATGCAGTGGGTAGTGGAGATGACCCTACTGCTAAGGATATCAGTTCAATTTTAGAGCATTTAAACGACATAGATTCACGATTACGCAAAGTATCTAGGGAATTAAATCTTGAAGAAAAAAAAGATATTCCAGTCGGCGATTTAGAGTCAGAAAGTAAATAAAAGATTGTTTTAATGTTCATCATAAACAAACCTCTTGCCATTTAATAATTTTTATAAATTCACCTATTAGCGTTTCTAGGTATTAGTACCTGATTTTTTGCTTTTTTAGTTATTTTTTAATTTTGCAACATTTTTATTATGACTTAGGTTGAAATTATATACTTGACTAAAATACTATGTTATGTATAATGTGGCAATTTTGAGAATAAAGATAATTATATGCAACTTACAACTAAAGGACGCTACGCGATAACAGCAATGTTGGATTTGGCTGCAAATGGTGCTATAAAACCGATTGCTTTGGGTATTATTTCACAAAGACAAAACATTTCTTTGTCTTATTTAGAACAACTATTTGCTAAGTTGCGTCGTGCAAACTTAGTTAGAAGCGTCCGTGGACCTGGCGGAGGTTATGTGCTTAGTACACTAGCAAAGGACATCAATTTGGCGCAAATTGTCGAAGCAGTTGATGAAAATATTGATTTACGTCGTTGCAAAGGTTTAGGTGATTGTAATGGTGGCAAACAATGTATTTCGCATCAGTTGTGGTGTGATGTGAGTGGGCAAATTAGAAATTTTTTAAATAGCAGAACTTTGCAAATGGTGATTGATAATCACGAGGGGTTATAATTATGACAATACCTACTTATATGGATTATTCTGCAACTACACCTGTTGATGGCAGGGTTGCAAAAGCAATGATGAAGCATTTGACTATAGATGGTAATTTTGGCAATCCAGCTTCACGCTCACATTATTATGGATGGCAAGCTGATGAAGCAATAGCTAAATCTCGAAAACAAGTAGCAGATTTAGTTGGTGCCGATGCAACAGAGATTATTTGGACATCAGGTGCAACCGAGTCAGACAATTTGGCGATTAAAGGAGTTGCGCATTTTTACCAAAAAAAAGGCAAGCACATTATTACCCTCAAAACAGAACACAAAGCGGTATTAGATACTTGCAGACAACTTGAGCGCGAAGGTTATGAAATTACCTATTTAGAACCGATGGCAAATGGTTTGCTGGATTTAGATGTATTCAAATCCGCTATTCGCAAAGATACAATACTGGCATCTGTTATGCATGTGAACAACGAAATTGGCGTTATTCAGGACATTGCAGCAATTGGTAATATTTGTCGCGAATATAGAGTATTTTTTCATGTTGATGCAGCACAGTCTGCGGGTAAGATAGCGATTGATTTATCAAAATTATCTGTTGATTTAATGAGTTTTTCAGCGCATAAAATCTATGGACCCAAAGGTATTGGTGCTTTGTATGTGCGAAAAAAACCGCGTATTCGCCTAGAAGCACAAATGCATGGAGGCGGCCATGAAAGGGGAATGCGCTCAGGCACACTAGCAACACATCAAATTGTTGGTATGGGTGAGGCGTTTGCGATTGCCCAAATTGAGATGGTAGCAGAAAACGAAAGAATTCTAGCATTGCGCAAGCGTTTGTTAGCTGGTTTTGCGGATATGGAGGCGGTGGTTGTAAATGGCGATTTAGATGCGCGAATTCCAGGCAACCTCAATATTAGTTTTAATTATGTAGAAGGTGAATCGCTAATGATGGCAATTAATGATATTGCTGTTTCTTCAGGATCAGCCTGTACTTCTGCAAGTCTTGAACCATCTTATGTATTGCGTGCGCTAGGATTAAGTGATGAATTGGCGCATTCTTCTATTCGTTTTACTATTGGTCGTTATACCAGCACAGATGATGTTGATAAGGCAATTGCTTTGGTGCGTGAAAAAGTTAAAAAATTGCGCGATTTATCACCACTTTGGGATATGTATAAAGAAGGGATTGATTTAAATAAAGTCAAATGGGCTGCCCATTAGTAATTGGATACAAGTATTAAATGTGCTATGTTTTGCATATTGTTATTGGTTAAGTTGCCTTATCCGATTATTCTTTTGAATGGGTATAATTTAGCTAACCAAGAATTCTTAGGAGGAATATATGGCATACGGTGAAAAAGTACTAGATCATTATGAAAATCCGCGTAATGTTGGTGTCTTAGACAAAGACGCTAAGAATGTTGGTACAGGTATGGTAGGTGCGCCTGCTTGTGGTGATGTAATGCGCTTACAAATTCAAGTAGACGATAAAGGCGTGATTGAGCAGGCGAAATTTAAAACCTATGGTTGTGGTTCTGCGATTGCCTCAAGTTCATTATTAACAGAGTGGGTAAAGGGCAAAACTTTAGCAGAGGCAGCCACTATTAAAAACACAGATATTGCCGAGGAATTAGCGTTGCCACCCGTTAAAGTGCATTGCTCAGTATTGGCTGAAGATGCGATAAAAGCAGCCATTAACGACATTAAAAGCAAAGCTGAGTAGAAAATGGCAATTACTCTAACGCAAACTGCTGCTAAGCGTATTGTTGATTTCTTGCTTAATCGTGGTTCTGGAGTTGGTGTGCGCCTGTCTGTGCAAACTACTGGTTGTTCTGGATTAGGTTATAACATGGAGTTTGTAGATACTATTAATGATGATGATAATGTGTTTGAAGATCGAGGTGTGAAAGTAGTGGTTGACACCAAAAGCCTTATTTATTTAGATGGCACACAGGTTGATTTCGTCAAAGAAGGTCTGAATGAGGGGTTTGAATTTAATAATCCAAATGCCAAAGCTGAGTGTGGTTGTGGCGAATCTTTTACGGTATAAGTGGCAATAATTGGCATGTTTTCATTCCAAGTCGTGTTTTAGTGATGAGTCTTGTGTGTCAATGAAAAATATAGCACTTTTACGCTTAATACAATGGGATATATGTCTTAAAAAACAATGAAAAACTATTTTGAGTTATTTTCTTTAAAAGTTGATTTTGCAATAGATTTAAAGGTATTAGAGCAAGCTTATCAAATACAAGTTGCGTATTACCATCCCGATAAATTTGCTAATAACAGTGATAGAGAAAAATCCCTATCTTTGCAAAATACTGCCTTGATTAATACCGCTTTCGAGACACTAAAATCGCCATTGTTACGTGCCACCTATTTGTTAGAATTACAAGGCATTCATGCTTTTGACGAAAAAGATACGCAAATGGATACCAATTTTTTAATCGATCAGATTGCACTTAGAGAATCTTTAGAAGCCATAAAAACTACAAAAGATGAACTTGCTTTAGATGAGTTTATTGAAGATATTAACAATAATGTCGCACAAAAAGTTAAACAAATTCAATCTCTGTTTAAAGAAAATAAATTCAATCAAATTAAAAATCAAGTGCGAGAGTTGAAGTTTTATATACAATTAAATACACAAGCCAAACAACTTATGGACGAGTGGTTATAAAATTATGGCATTATTGCAAATCTCAGAGCCTGGACAAACAACAGCCCCCCATCAACATAAATTAGCAATTGGCATTGACTTAGGCACGACTAATTCTCTAGTAGCCGCGGTGCAAAATGGCATAAGCAAAGTATTGACTGATGAAAACAACAAAGCGATTTTGCCATCGGTTGTGCATTGTGGTAAGAATAATAAACTCACGGTTGGTTGCGATGCTTGTCCTTATGCAAGGACTGATCCAACCAACACAATTGTATCGGTCAAGCGCTTTATGGGCTTGAGTTACAAAGAGGTTAAAGGCTTTAAAAATTGTCCTTACGATTTAGTAGAAGATGGTAATAATGTGCAATTTCATACCGCAATGGGCGATTTATCTGCTGTAGAGATTTCATCAACCATTCTAACCTCGCTTAAGCAACGTGCAGAAAAGTCCCTAGGCGGCGAGCTAACAGGTGCTGTAATTACAGTGCCTGCTTACTTTAATGATGCACAACGTCAAGCTACTAAAGACGCAGCAACACTTGCAGGAC
Organism: uncultured PS1 clade bacterium; assembly: GCA_937950605.1. GTDB lineage: Bacteria > Pseudomonadota > Gammaproteobacteria > PS1 > Pseudothioglobaceae > Thiodubiliella. The sequence continues at coordinate 6,107 of CALFDA010000012.1, forward strand.
TCAACACACTCAGATTATTAAACGAGCCAACAGCTGCCGCAGTGGCTTACGGGTTAGAATCTGGCAAGGAAGGCGTACATGCGGTATATGATTTAGGTGGCGGAACCTTTGATATTTCAATTTTAAGTTTTCAAAAAGGCGTATTTAAAGTGCTTTCTACGGGTGGTGATTCTAGTTTAGGAGGCGATGATTTTGATCAACTGATTATTGATGATTGTATCGAAACACTAAAACTAGGCGACTTAACGCCAACACAAATGCAAAGAATCAAACAATTTTCACGTATAGCCAAAGAAACTTTAAGTGCTGATAGTTTTGCTGAATTTCACTGTGTAGAAGCCCCATATCGCATTAGCAAAACAAAGTTTGAATCTTTATCCAAGGCACTTATTCAACGCACATTGCTAATTACCAAGCGTGCTATTAGAGACGCTGATATTGCCATAGAAGATATTAAAGATATTATTATGATTGGTGGTTCAACACGCATGCCTTTGGTTCGAAAAATGGTGAGTAATTTGTTTGATAAGCCTGTTTTATCCAGTATTAACCCTGATGAAGTGGTTGCCAAAGGTGCTGCTATTCAAGCGAATTTATTAGCAGGCAATAAACCCCCAGACGATATGTTGTTGTTAGATGTTTTGCCTTTATCATTAGGGTTAGAAACCATGGGTGGATTAGTAGAAAAAGTCCTACATCGAAACAGCACAATCCCTACTACCCGTGCACAAGAATTTACCACTTTTAAAGATGGACAAACCGCAATGAGTGTGCATATTGTGCAAGGCGAAAGAGAGTTAGTAAAAGATTGTCGATCGCTAGGTAAATTTGAACTTAGAGGTATTCCGGCTATGGTCGCAGGCAATGCCCGCATTCGCGTCGAGTTTCAAGTGGACGCTGATGGGTTGCTTTCTGTTAGTGCAACAGAGCAAACTTCGGGGGTTAAAGCTGATGTTACTATCAAACCATCTTACGGACTAAGCGATAGTGAAATGGAAAAGATGCTAAAAGATTCTATTGTGTTTGCGCAAGATGATGTTAAGGCTAGGCAACTGCACGAGACGCAAGTAGAAGCCCATAGAACCATAGAAGCAATTGACTACGCACTTGCCAAAGATAAATCAATGCTAGACGAGGCAATGTTAAATGATATTTTAGATGCTAGGTCACAACTAGAGGCTGTTATTAATGACAAAGATGATAAAGTTATCCAAGACAAAATAAACAATCTTGAATCTAGTAGTGCTAAATTTGTAGAAATGCGTATGAACAACACTATTGCTAAGGCTATGCAAGGTCGTAACGTCAAAGAATTCGAGGAATAAACAATGCCACAACTCATCATACTACCACACCAAAATTTTTGTCCAGAAGGCGCGGTTATTGAAGTCGAGAGAGGTGTTAGTGTTTGTGAAGCCTTACTTGCTAATCACATCGAGATCGAGCATGCATGTGAAATGTCAAATGCCTGCACCACTTGTCATGTATATGTGCGAGAAGGTTTTGATTCTATTAGAGAATCGGACGAAATAGAAGATGATTTACTTGATAAAGCTTGGGGATTAGACCCTGATTCTCGTCTATCTTGTCAGGCAGTTGTAGGGGACGAAGATTTAGTTATCGAGATACCAAAATACACCATTAATCAAGTCTCTGAAAATCATTAAACGATAACTTTTTTGCTCTTAGTAAATTAATTTGTATTCTAAAACCTAAAACCCTAGAAAAAATTGTAGGCAAAATTGGTGCTAAATGTCAATCGTGATAAGGCTTTAGGTTGTCTTTGTGGCATTAATGATTTAAAAATTTATCTTGCCCACTTCAAAATGATGTGCTTGCTCGATATTAAGCATGTATTTGACATTTCTAGTGCTACCATCAGAATTCCTGCCTTGTTTGTGAATATCTAAATAAGTTTGATTATTTTTGTTTATCACAAGCAATAATATTTGTTGTAACTCGGCAGATGTTTTACGATAACACGAAGTTGCATTTCTGGCAATTCTATCTTTTTCATAATTCGATAAACCGCCTTTTAACTTTGTATGCCATTTTTGAAAACTGCGATTATCATCAAGAATAATTTTATGATTATCTGATTTTATGGCACTAGTTTTCATACTCTAATTAATCGTACGGAAACTATCAAACTTAATATTGCCATTCCGTTTTGGCAATAATTTTTGACATAATAATTAAAAATACCAATCCATTTATCTCTTAATAAACTAATTTATAATCCTCTGCCACGCCTAACTCTTTGCAAATAGGACAATAATCCTTTTGCTCGGTACCATCATAACTTTCATAAAATAAGTCTATATTGTCAGTACTCAAAGTTATTTTATTGACCAAATTACCAAAGTTAGAGCATTGCGTATTTTTGCAAATTACTGGTATTTTAACTGTCATATATTTCGCCATAGTTTCGTTTTGCTGTTATAACTTATTAAATTAGATTTCTTTAGATATTGTTGCGCGTTTCTAACGTGATGTTTCCACAGTTTGCCAAAATGTTCTCCATCAATTACCCTATCTTCATTGTTGCATAAATCAGGGTGAATATTACTAATTTGCTGGTGTAATTCTTGTGTTGTGGCTGGATTTTGGGATAACAGATATAACAATGTATCAGAAAATATTGAATTTTGACTAACGTTTTTTACTCTGGTTCTAATGAGGTTATTTTCTATTTCTTGTTGTTGCTCGATGGAGTGTAAGCGGATAGTTGCTTTGATATTATTTTGTTCTTTTTGGATCGTTTTGCGTATATCTTTTACTTGTTTGTTGATGATTTGAATCTCTTTCTTGCTAATATTCGCACCAAGTTTTTTGTATGCTTTTATATCATCATCTATTTTTTTAACGGTAACTAAATCTGTCGTTCTGAAGCCATATTCAAAATTTATATTTGCCCCACTATAAGTAAAATTAGCAGACGACACAATGGCACTTGATTTGTTGGCAATATACACTTTAGCGTGTAATTTTGGCAAATAGGTAATAGATATATTATGGTGGGTTTTAAAAAGATAAAGCAGTGCTGATATGTCTACCCCTTTTTGTACTAAATTTTGAAACGATATGTCTGTTAAGATGCTTATGTTTATTTTTTTAGATTTTTTCTTGTTGATTGTTCTAACAAGAGTTTTTATTGGTTCAGAAGTTATATAAGGTGAGCAAATAAGACAATCAGTTTTAATATCTTTTATAAAACTATCAAATACTGGCTTGAATGGTTTTTTGACTAAATCCAGCATGTCTTACACTAACTTACAAAGCAACTAGTGATTTAGCAAAATTTTTTGTGCCGTCACCAATCACAACCGCACAAACACCACCGTCTTTAGTAATTTTATAGAGATTTTTACCAAGCATAGGATAATCAAATATCCAGCCCTTTTTATAATCCCTTATATTATCGCGGGAAAAAACTGATAAATCTATTGACTCTGGCTCTATTGTTCGAGTATTTAGAATGCAATCACCTTTTATAATATCGTAATCTTTCATTAGTAGAAAATCCACGCCAATCAATGTAGGTATGTGCCAAAATGCACTTTCATAATTATTAAGATATTTTTATAGGAAAAAGTCTTTTGACAATTTTTATCAATGATTTTTTGGCATCTAACATCTGTTTAATTTTTTAGTAAAATTAAGCAGTTTTTATTAAAGTTTTAGGATTTTACGCACAAAACTCGGTTGATTTTTAGGCGGTTGTGCGAATTTTGCGACTATATCAACAGGTGGGGTTTTGGATAATAGCCATTGCGGAATGGGAGGGTGTTCGCTACTGCCACAGGCTTTTCCGAGGTTGTTAGGGTTAAATATTTTGATAAAAGTTGGGTTTTTTAAATCATCAACATACACAACACCACAATAGCGCTCTTTGTGCTTATCTTGAATAATTGACTTGATAGATGTTAGTCGTTCAACTAAGGTATTAGCACTGGTAACGCTCAGCGGGACAGTGCTTGTAGTGTCGTAAAAATGCCAATCATTGCTAGGATTATCAATGAGTGTATCAAACAAAGCATTGCACTTATCCCATTGCATAATGCCAATGAAACGACCTTGAAACTGGGCTAAATAATCCACATTAAAGATGCCGAGTTATTCAATGGTAATACTTGGGAATGCTTTTAAAGCCTTATCTTGTTGTGTAAGTTTAGCCGATACTTTTTTGGCGATTTCTTTATAGATTTCAGCCACTCTGCCATCTGGGGTTTTAACAACTGTTGGCGTGCCTTCATCAACATCTGTTCTAATATCTATCTCTAGTGGCAAGGCACCTAGAAAGTTAACGTTGGCTTCTTTTGCCATTGCTTTGCCGCCGCCTGTGCCAAAAATAGCTTCTTCATGACCACATTTAGAGCAGATATGTGTTGACATATTTTCAACAATGCCCAAGATTGGAATATTGACTTTTTCAAACATTTTTAAACCTTTTTTGGCATCTAATAACGCAATATCTTGCGGGGTAGTGATAATAACCGCACCACTAACTGGAATTTTTTGTGATAGGGTGAGTTGTGTGTCGCCTGTACCTGGTGGCAGGTCAATAATCATATAATCCACGCCACGCCACAAGGTATCGCGAAGCATTTGCTCTAAAGCTTGCATAACCATAGGTCCACGCCAAATCATTGGGCTTTCTTCGTCAACCAAATATCCAATAGACATGCTTTGCATTCCATGCCCTAAAATAGGCAATAATTTCCCCTCCCTTGTTTGTTCGGGTTTGAGATTAGCAAGACCTAACATTCTTGGCTGAGAAGGACCATAAATATCGGCATCTAACAGCGCAACTTTTGCACCTTCTGTTTGTAATGCAAGGGCTAAGTTAACCGCGGTAGTCGATTTGCCAACACCGCCTTTACCTGAAGCGACCGCAATAATATTTTTAACTTCTGGCAAAACTTCCACACCTTTTTGCGTTGAATATTTAGCAATTTTTGTTTCAATATTAACCGTTGCGCTGATGTTAGCAGTTGATAATGCCGTTGTTATTTCATCAGTTAATTTTTGCTGATAACTTTGCGCTGGATAATTTAAGACAACATTAATGTGGACTTTGTTATTATCGATTTCAATACCATCAATTGCATTTGAGGAAACAATGTCTTGTTCGGTGTAAATATCAACAATACTACTTAGAATCTTTTCAATTTGATCTTGGGTTAAATCTGCCATTATGGTGCCCGATTAAGTAAAATGCGCTATTTTATCGTATAATTACGCTGGTTAACCCCAATATTACCTAAGAGACTCTATCAATTAAGCGCGCATGATTGGGATTTTTTACAATATGCGTTCGTGCAAAAGCCAACTCGCCTGTTATAGCGTTATACACCTTATCAATCGTACCGCCTGTAATAAAAACTCTAATCATCATAACTGCCCAATTCAAATATTTACAAGACTCAACTAAATATTTAGGCAGTTTTTCATTATAAGATAAGGAGCATGAATAAAAATCGTTTGGATTGGATTTTTTAGGCTTAATAATTTATAATATCACCCGCATTATCGTGCTAAATGCAGTTTATGATTTAGTATTTCCAACGAGAACATGTAAGTTTATAACAGGAGGCAAAAAAAAATGGCAGAAATGAATGACCCAATACTTTTTAAAATAAATCAAAAGAAAATGAAGTTGAAGCAAATAAATGCATCATCTGTTGAACTTGAAAAGGATATACAGACTTTAGTTGAGAACAACTTAGAAGAAATATTTGGTATTAGTTTTTTAGCTAGCGAATACCGTATAGACAATAATAATCGTATTGATACGCTTGGCATAGATATAGATTATGGTGCCCCTGTAATTATTGAGTACAAGCGCAATCGCTCAGGTTATAAAAACGCAGTTAATCAAGGATTGCTTTATATTGATCTTCTAAAGGAACATAAAGAAGAGTTTAAAAAATTGGTTACTAACGAATTATCAAAGGATGATGCTGAAAACATAGAATGGGACAATGCAACTTTACTATGTATAGCCTATGACTTCAATAAATTTGACAAAAATGCAGTAGAGAGAACGAAAGACAGAGATGACGAATGTTTTATAGAGTTGATAAAATACAAAAAATATTCGGATATGATTTCATTTGAGGTAGTTAGTAAAAATCATCAATCGGAGAATACTCTACAGAAAAAACATGAGTGAGACGACATTCAGAAAAATTCTTGTTACTTCAGCACTGCCTTATGCAAATGGTGAGATTCATTTAGGGCACTTGTTGGAATATATTCAAACCGATATTTGGGTGCGTTTCCAAAAAATGATGGGGCATGAATGTCATTATGTCTGTGCCGATGATGCGCATGGTACGGCAATTATGCTTAAAGCTGATGAGCTTGGCATTAGCCCAGAAGAGCTCATTAAGGGTGTAAGCGAGAATCATCAAGCAGATTTTAGGGATTTTTCCATTGGTTTTAGCCAATATCATTCGACCCATTCAAGCGAAAATCAAGTTATATCAGCAGATATTTATAATAAATTAAACAAAGCTGGGTATATTAAAACACGCACTATTTCACAGGCGTTTGACCCCGAAAAACAGATGTTTTTGCCCGATCGATTTATTACAGGTGTTTGTCCAAAATGTGATGCTAGAGAACAATATGGCGATAATTGTGAAGTTTGTGGCGCAACTTATGCTCCGACAGAGTTAAAAAATGCTAAATCTGCTATTTCTGGGGCAACTCCAATTAACAAAGATTCAAAACATTATTTTTTCGATTTGCCACAGTTTGAAGCACAGTTAAAAGAATGGACTAATGCTGGACATTTGCAAGACGAAATTAGCAATAAACTTTCTGAATGGTTTGAGCAGGGATTGCAACAATGGGATATTTCGCGTGATGCGCCATATTTTGGTTTTCAAATACCCGGCATTAAAGATAAATATTTTTATGTTTGGTTAGATGCGCCAATCGGCTATATGGCAAGTTTTAAAAAATTGTGTGATGAGCAAGACATTGATTTTGATGAATACTTTAACAAAGATTCTAAAACCGAACTGTATCATTTTATAGGAAAGGATATTGTATATTTCCACGCTTTATTTTGGCCAGCAATGTTAATGGGTGCCGATTACCGCACGCCAAATGCAATTTTTGCACACGGTTTTTTAACCGTCAATGGAGAGAAAATGAGCAAATCTCGTGGCACATTTATTCAAGCAAGAACTTATTTAAAAACCCTAAATCCCGAATGTTTGCGCTATTATTATGCATGTAAACTCTCTGCTAAAATTGATGATATTGACTTGAATTTAGAAGACTTTAAGCAACGCGTTAATTCTGATTTAGTAGGTAAAGTGGTGAATATTGCCTCTAGAAGTGCTGGTTTTATTGTTAAAAAGTTTGACAAAACACTTTCCGCGCGTGTGATTGAGCAAGATTTATATGATGAATTTGTCACGTGCGGTGAGCGTATTGCTAAATATTACGAAACATGCAATTACAATCAAGCCATGCGTGAAATTATGAAACTTGCAGATAAGGCGAATCGCTACATTGATACCCACAAACCATGGCAAATGATTAAAGTGCAGAATCAAACAGTGCAAGTGCATGAAGTAACTTCTTTAGCAATAAATTTGTTTAGAGTGTTAATGACTTATCTAAACCCAGTTTTGCCAGTTATGGCGCAACAAGTCGCGAAATTTTTGAATCTTGAAGTGCTAGATTGGCACAATCTTAAACACCCATTGACCAAGCATAAAATTAATAAATTCAAGCCGTTGATGTCGCGTATTGAAAAAGATCAGATTAACCAGTTAATTGAAAAATCTAAGCACAGCACACAAACAAATAGCAAAGCAACCCAAGAGGACAACACAATCCAAATTAATGATTTTGCTAAAATTGATTTACGTGTTGCCAAAATTGTTAAAGCTCAGAATGTCAAGGGTGCTGATAAACTTGTGCAGCTAACATTAGATGTTGGAGAGCAAGAAACCAAAAATGTATTTGCTGGTATCAAAGCGCATTACAATCCACAAGATTTAGAAGGGCGTTTGACTGTAATGGTGGCTAATCTTGCACCAAGAAAAATGAAATTTGGACTATCTGAAGGTATGGTGCTTGCTGCTAGTGATGGCAAGTCATTGCATATTTTATCCCCCGATTCTGGAGCGAGTCCAGGTATGAAAATCAGTTGATTATCTAGTTTTTTGATTTTATTATGCTATTATGCTATTTTGCATTCAGCAATCCTAATTTAGCACAATGCTTAATGTGTAATATGGGATTAGAAAGTGTTATTTTTGGCACCCAACCAAGATATAGCAAACTGCCTTCTAGCGTAGATATGAGTCTGTAAATTGCTTGTACCAGCAATAAACTGCCTATATTTAACCCATATCATAACTTTTAGTTATCAAATTCTTGGTTTGCTCAAAATCTTCAATATTTGATATTTTTAATTCTAAGTCGCCAGTACCAAAATGACTTACATTGCCTACATCTCTCATTAATCCATCTTTTAAATCTTCCTTTTTAGGGTCCAATTTTAAAAAAAGCAGAAAGTGCTTATTTTTTGGTCTGATTTCCAAGCAGATAAAATTTCTAATTTTTTTATATGCCTTATAGAATTTAAGTTCTTTTGCTTGAACATCATCGCCAAAATTTAAAATAAACTCATCAATATGGTTATATAAATCAACCAGTTCTTCATTTGCTTGCTTCAAGCGTTCAGCAAAAGTTTTGTCTTTATGAGAAGGTTTTTTATTGTCTATATCAATAGTCTCTGTTTGAATATTTGCTGTTTGAACATTAACTAATTCAAATAAAAGCATATCTTCTTTATATTTTTTGTATTTTATTAACTCTATATTTCTATTTATTTGCTCTACCGCATGATTATCGTATTTAGTAAAGTTATAGGCAATACACAACAAACGCGTAGTCGCCCATTCGATTTTTTCAGCGTAATCTTTCCCTAATTTTTCAATAACCAAGAGTTTAAATTCTGCCTTATGATCTAATAGCCAAGCAAGATAAAACAACCCTTGATTAATTACGTTTTCACCAGTTGAGCGTTTGTATTCAATAATTACAGGACAATTATTTTCATCTATACCAAGCGTATCAATACGAGCACCATGCTTTTTGCCTGTAGAGTATTCGCTAGCCAAAAACCTAATGCTGAATATTTCTTCTAAGTTATTCTCAATTAAAGTTTGTAAAGATTTTTCGAGTGTATAAGGAGTTGCATGCAATCGCTCTACTTTGTCTTTATTTAGTTTAACAAGTGTTAAGTCACCCATGTTTTGCTCCTTATAAATGTGTTTTTATATTTGTGCGTTAGAAATATCAAAAAATCGTTTAAAAAATTGCGTAAATTTTTTAATAACAGTATCAAGTTTTTTAGTGCGTTCACCAGACTTAGAGAAACGCGATACTGGCGGTAAAACTTCTGTAATGCTGGTTCCAGATATTGCAACATTACCATCTCTAAATGCGTTTTGCATAAATTTATATGTGGCTTTTTGATTAAGATTTTCATCACTTATAATCTTTTTCAACTCTTTGATTTTACTTTTTTTAACAAACTCATGCCACTTTTCATCAATACTAACACTAGAATCAAGTGAAGCAACAAACTGATTAATAAGATCTTTCTTGTTTCTTAGCTCAATGCTAGAATCAATTGCCCTATTAATATCAGTTAAAACCTTATTGATTTTTGTGTGCTTTTCATAATGCTTTTTAACAAGAGTAAGAATATAGTCGATATTAATCTCAATTTGTTTGATTAATTCCATTTCAAACACTAAATCATCGTTAATATTCTCTTTATCAGTTTCTTTTGTTTTTCTTAATTCTTGATATGAATCAATATAGGTGCCATGATAATCCTGCATATCGCGCTCGGTTAAAATTTCGTTGCCCACAAACTCATCAAAAGTATCTAATATATTACGCATTCGCAAAATTTCACCATATAGAATAACAAAATCTTTTTTATTTTGCTCCCCCATTATTTGCTCACCAATTGTTGCGGGCTTGTTTTTGGACATTGACAAAAAGCTCGCTAGGTAGAATATAAAAACCTTTTTCTTTGACAGTATCAGTTCTACCTAGTTCTGCCTTTTCATCTGAGAGTTTAGTATAATCAAAGTCTTTATTTGGCTCGTGATCATTAATATATTTGGTTAAATTCTCGCTGATAAACCTGTAAAACAGCATTCCCAATACATATTGCTTAAAATCCCAACCGTCTATGCTTCCGCGTAAGTTGTTGGCAATCTTCCAAATAGTGCTATGTAGTCGCGTGCGTTCTTGTTCTTTTGATAATTTTAATGATTCATTTGCCATAATTTACTACTCCTTAATTTTCTCTAGTTCGGTTATAAGCTCTAAAATATAAAAAAATCGCTCCACAAACTCATCAAACTGCGAATATTGCCCCTCTCTAGTTTTAAAAAACCTTTCATTGCTTGTTTTGCATTCTTTTGTGGCAAAAGATTTCAATGCTTTGATGATTGTTTTAGCACTCATAGTGCTATAATTTTAACCCA
>CALFDA010000013.1 GCA_937950605.1 uncultured PS1 clade bacterium
AATAATTTTAATATCTTGTTTGTTTCTAATGGCTTTGTCAAAAAGTTTTTGAAACAGCAACAACGCATGATCTTCACTAGCGTTGTAAATTTTTCGGTTTTTATTATGTTCGTAACACTTCTCGACAAATTCTTTATAATCAAAATTGTCGTTCATAACACTATCTCCAAATGTTTATAGACATTTCAACTTACAATCTTGTTAATGTGAGAATATTGGCAGTTACTTAACTTGTGCATCTAACTCGCCAGCGACATAACGTTGACTCATTGTGTCCAATGAAGATACTTTGATTTTATCAGCATTACCAGCGCAACCAAAAGCCTCAAAACGTGCTGCACAAATGCTAGCCATTGCATTAGTTGAATCCTTTAAGAATTTACGCGGGTCAAAATTAGCTGGGTTCTCCATTAAATGTCTGCGAACCGCACCTGTTGATGCCATACGCAAATCAGTATCAATATTAACTTTACGCACACCATTTCTAATACCTTCTTGAATTTCGCTAACTGGCACGCCATAAGTTTGACCCATATCTCCACCATGCGAATTGATAATTTCTAACCAATCTTGTGGCACTGAAGAAGATCCATGCATCACTAAGTGTGTATTTGGTAGGCGTTCGTGAATTTCCTTGATGCGGTCAATACGCAAAATTTCGCCATCTGGTTCTTTGGTAAATTTGTAAGCGCCATGTGAAGTGCCGATTGCAATTGCCAAAGCATCAACATTTGTTGCTTTTACAAAATCAGCCGCCTCCTCAACTGAAGTCAACAGCATGTCAAGGTCTAATTTACCCTCAGCACCATGCCCATCTTCTTCTCCCATCTCTCCTGTTTCAAGTGACCCTAGACAACCCAACTCACCTTCCACAGAGACACCACCTGCATGCGCCATCTTAACCACTTCCTTAGTAACTGCAACATTGTATTCGAACGAAGCAGGTGTTTTGCAATCTGCTTCAAGCGAACCGTCCATCATTACCGATGAAAAACCTGACTGAATTGAACGCAAACATACTGCTGGTTCACTACCGTGATCTTGGTGCATAACAACAGGAATGTGCGGATACATTTCGGTTGCAGCACTAATTAAATGACGTAAAAACGGTTCGCCCGCATAACCTCTAGCACCCGCAGAACCTTGCATAATAACTGGTGAATTAGTTTTTTCGGCAGCTTGCATAATCGCCTGAACCTGCTCCATATTATTTACGTTAAATGCTGGCATGCCATAATTATTCTCTGCCGCATGGTCTAATAATTCTCTCAATGAAATCAACATATCTTTACTCCTTTATTTTTAATTATTACATTCTAACTTGAAAACGTTACTCGTTTACTTAATAACGAGCACATATTTTCCAATATTTGCATAATACAAAGGCAATTGACAAAATAACAACCCTCGTCTAAATGATTTTTTAAACCTTGCCTGAGCAAAATCAAGACTATATTCAACAAATAGATGAACAATATCTATAATATTGCTCATATTTACGCAAATGTATTTTTTACAAATCACTGTCGCCAACACGCAAAATCTTCATTAAGTTAGTGCCACCTGATTGGTTAACATGCATTCCTTTGGTTAATATGACTAAATCATTATCTTCTACGATGTTTTTTTCTTTTAAAATGCTAACCACTTTCTCATTTACTGTTTCCCACTCAGCGTCATCCATTCTGTCAATATCACAGGGGTATACACCACGATAAAGTGTCGCCTTGCGCAAGGTAGAAACGCTATCACTCATAGCATAAATTGAAATATTAGAACTCATGCGCGACATCCATAACGGGGTTTTACCGCTATCGGTAAGCGATACCACAACTTTAACACCTAAATGATTCGCCGCGTACATTGTACTCATAGCAATAGTTTCGTCAATGTATTTAAAACGCTCATGCAAACGATGATGTGAAGTTTTAGCTGTTGGACTTTTTTCGGTTTCTACGCAAACATCATGCATGGTTCTCACCGCGTTCTCAGGATAGTCTCCTGTTGCTGTTTCAGCAGATAACATCATCGCATCTGTGCCGTCTAGCACCGCGTTCGCCACATCAAAAACCTCCGCACGCGTCGGAATCGGGTTGCGAATCATAGACTCCAACATTTGTGTTGCAGTAATAACAACACGATCATTTGCTCGAGCCAGCTGAATCAAGCGTTTTTGCTGTGCTGGAAGTTGCGGGTCGCCAATTTCAACTCCCAAATCACCGCGCGCCACCATAATACCTTCTGACTCTTCAATAATGTCATAAATAATTGAATCTGCTAGAGATTCAGCACGCTCAATTTTTGCAATTACACCCGCATCAGAACCAGATTCTTTTAAGAGTTTCTTAACAAGGCGCACATCATCACCATTCGCTGGAAATGAAAGCGCAACATAGTCTGCATTCGCTTTCGAAGCAGTTAGAATGTCTTTTTTATCCTTCTCAGTTAGCGCATCTGCCGACAAACCACCACCACGAAGATTGATACCTTTTTTATCAGACAAAAATCCACTTTGGGTTACCACTGTATCGATTTTGTTGCCCTTAACGTTAACAACTTCTAAAACAATCTTGCCGTCATCAAGTAATAAAATGTTGCCTGATTTAACTTCTTTTGGCAGCGTTTTATAAGAAATACCGACAGCATTTTGATTGCCAGAGATTTTGTCCATATCTGCATCAAGCACAAATTTATCGCCAACATTTAATTTAATTTGGATGCCATCTTTAAAACCAGCAACACGAATCTTTGGTCCTTGCAAATCCATTAAAACACCAATATGAGTGTTGTTGTTATGCGCCCATTGACGCACTGCTTTTACTCTATTTAAGTGTTCTCGCTCATTGCCGTGGGAAAAATTGATGCGCACAACATTAACTCCAGCGGTTAGAATGCTTGCTAATACGCCTGGCTTATCTGTTGCTGGACCAAGCGTTGCTAGTATTTTAGTTCTTCTCAACATTTTTCTAGTTTTGTTAGCGCTATTGACTACACATACCGCTTTCAGCTAACTCCAATACAGAAACATCCTTCATGCCTCGTTGTTCGCCAACAAGTTCTAGATTAGAACCTGCTACAAAAAGCCCAAGTGTGATATATTGCCGAATAAAGTAATTTTTGCCCTCTTTGGCTTGCACAACCAAATCGTTTGGAGAAAATTCAGATTCTGTTGATATAACATGCTTTCTTCCTCCAGCAACTTCCTTATAAAAAAACACATCAGGTGCAGTCTCTCCAACACACTCCCCATTTACAAAAATGTCCTTTTTATAAATCATACCAAGAGAGGAATTTCTATAAATATACAAACCTGAGTGACCTTTTGAGGGCTTATCAAACTGCTTGCTCATGTTTGACTCTCTTACCGTTTTTAAAGGAACAGAAGCACAAGCACTTAGTAACAAACCTACCATAGCAACTATTGTTATCCTTTTCAACATAGCAAACAACATTGGGTTTAAACTTTAGCTCTCTCTTCTAAAATTGCAACTGCTGGTAATTTTTTACCTTCCAGAAATTCTAAAAACGCACCTCCGCCAGTAGAAATATAACTAACTTTATCTTCAATTTTGTATTTATCAACTGCCGCTAAAGTATCACCACCACCCGCAATTGAAAAAGCCTCAGATTCAGCAATCGCCATTGCTAAGGTTGCAGTTCCGTTATCAAACTGGTCAAACTCAAACACACCTACTGGACCATTCCAAACAATGGTGCCAGCATTTTTCATAACCTGGGCTAGTTGATTAGCAGAAGTTGGTCCTACATCAAAAATCATATCGTCATCTTCTACTTCTGAAGAAAGTCTGACTGTTGCTTTAGTTGACTCAGAAAATTCCTTGCCACAAACCACATCGCTAGGCACTGGAATTTCACAATCTTCCATTAACTTTTTAGCAGTTGGGATTAAGTCTTTTTCACACAGCGATTTTCCAACATTATGACCTTGTGCAGCAATGAAAGTATTAGCAATACCGCCACCAACAACTAACTGATCAACAACTTTAGATAAAGATTCTAATACTGTTAATTTGGTTGACACCTTAGAACCGCCAACAATCGCAACCATTGGACGCTTAGGGTTGTCTAATGCTTTATCCAAAGCCTCAAGCTCGCCTGACAGTAACGGACCCGCACAGGCAATTGGCGCATACTTAGCCACACCATGCGTTGAGGCTTGCGCACGATGCGCGGTACCAAAAGCGTCCATAGCAAAAATATCGCACATTGATGCCATACGCTTGGACAAAGCATCATCATTTGTCATCTCGCCATCGTTAAAACGCACATTTTCACAAAGCACCACTTCACTATCATTTATCTCAACACCATCTAGCCAATTTTTCTCCAAGCGCACTGTCGTATTTAACAACTCACTTAAACGATTGGCAACGGGTTGTAATGTAAACTCATCACTATACTCACCCTCTGTTGGACGACCAAGATGCGACATTAACATCACTTTAGCACCCTGTTTGACTGCCATTTCAATAGTTGGCAACGATGCTTTAATACGCTTATCACTGGATACTACACCATCTTTAATCGGTACATTGAGATCTTGACGAATTAAAACCCTTTTCGATCTTAAATCTAAATCTGACAAATTAATAACTGACATATTCTTTTTTCCTCATATATGTTTTAATACTGTGCGGATTTTTTACCGTTTGTCGCCATTTTTACTTGCTAATCAACCAAACATCACAACAAAAGGCAAAAAATAATACTACACAAACAAAAAACACTTCATTAATGCTAAGACAAAAACACCGCAATACTTAGCAACAAACCAATAAGTGCAAAAACAACACTGACTACATGCTTCTTCGCTCTATAGCAAATCCAAGTGCGATATCAATGTTGTTGAATGTTGCATATTTTTTACTAAACACACACCAATCAAAACACATTTTTGCATACTTATCTAAATAAAGTGTTTGATTTTATCTTAATTAGCAATATGGCTAACTAAACGCAACATATTGCAAGTATAGCCGTACTCGTTGTCATACCAAGATATAAGTTTGACAAACGTATCATCAAGCGCGATACCTGCGCCCGCATCAAAGATTGAAGAAGCACTAACACCGCGGAAATCACTAGATACCACCATATCTTGTGTATATTGCAATGTGCCTTTCATTGAACTTTCTGAGGCTTCTTTAATTGCTGCACAAATTTCTTCATAACTTGCACTTTTATTCATCTCGCAAGTTAAATCAACCACTGAAACATCTATTGATGGGATACGGAAAGCCATACCCGTCAACTTGCCATTTAATTTTGGCAATACAACACCTACTGCTTTAGCCGCACCTGTTGATGAAGGGATAATGTTTTCAAACACCGAGCGACCACCTCTCCAATCTTTCATTGAAGGTCCGTCAACGGTTTTTTGTGTCGCAGTTGCAGCGTGTACCGTTGTCATTAAACCACGTTTTAAGCCCCAGTTATCATCAACAACTTTAGCGATTGGTGCTAAACAGTTAGTTGTACAAGAGGCTGCTGAAACAATAGGTTGACCATCATAGGTGTCATGGTTAACGCCATACACAAACATCGGCGTGCCATCTTTAGCTGGTGCTGATTGAACAACTTTCTTAGCTCCTGCATCAATATGCGCTTGACAAGTTTCTTCGGTTAAGAAAAAACCAGTGCAATCAACCACAACATCGACGCCAATATCGCCCCACTTAAGATCAGCTGGATTGCGTTCGGCGCTCAAGCGAATCTTTTTACCATCAATGATAAAGTTATCGCCATCAACAACAACATCGCCATCAAAACGACCTTGTGCTGAGTCATATTTGAGCATGTATGCCAAATAATCATTCTCTAGCAAGTCGTTAATGCCAACAACTTCTAACTCGGGAAAATCTTTTTTAATTGCACGCAAAACCATACGACCAATACGACCAAAACCGTTAATACCTACTCTAATTGCCATCTCTCTTACTCCTTTTTCTTTATTTTTTAAAATTATGCTAAAACTTCGTTCACAATCTTGACAACATTATCTACTGTAAAACCAAACTCTTTAAATAGTTGGTTCGCTGGTGCGCTCTCACCGAATTTCTTTATGCAAACCACATCACCCTCTAAACCAACATACTTATACCAAGTATCGCCAACACCTGCTTCAATCGCAACACGCTTCACCCCTGGTGTAAGTACGGACGCTTGGTAAGATTTATCTTGCATATCAAATGCATCGGTTGAAGGCATTGAAACAATGCGAACTTTTTTATCGCTCATTGCATTTGCACTTTCAATAGCCAATGGCACTTCGGAGCCTGTTGCAATTAGGATAATATCTGCTATGCCATCACAATCCTGCAACACATAGCCACCTTTTTCAATATTTTTCACTTGCTCTGGAGTTCTTGCAACTGGTGCTAAGTTTTGTCTCGAGAACACCAACGCTGTCGGTGCAGCATTTCTAAGCATCGCCATCTTCCAAGAAACTGCAGACTCAACAGCATCACAACCTCTCCAAGTTTGGAAGTTTGGAATCATACGCATCGTAGCCATTTGTTCAATTGGCTGGTGGGTTGGTCCATCTTCGCCCAAACCAATAGAATCGTGCGTGTAGACATAAATCGTGCCAATTTTCATCAACGCCGACATACGCAAAGCATTACGCATAAACTCCATAAACATGAAGAAAGTTGCGCCATAAACTTTGAATCCACCGTGTAGGACCATACCATTCATCATGTGTGCCATACCAAACTCACGCACACCCCATGAAATATAGTTGCCATTCGCATTTTTCTTATTAACTCTAACTGTACCTGACCAATTCGTGAGGTTCGAGCCTGTTAAATCAGCAGAACCACCAAACATCTCTGGCAATAATGAACCCATTGCCTCAATTGTATTCTGAGAAGCCTTCCTTGAAGCAATGTTTGGCATCTCTTCTTGCGTTTTGGCAATAAATTTATCCATCTCAACTTCAAAATTTGCTGGCAATTCGCCCGCCATGCGACGCTCGAACTCAGCTGCTTCTGTTGGGAATTCTGCCTTATACTTAGCAAATTTCTCATTCCAAGCACTCTCGTCTGCCGCACCTTGTGCTTTGTGATCCCAACCTGCATAAACATCTGCAGGAATCTCAAAAGGTGCGCTATCCCAGCCTAATGCTTTACGTGTTGCTGCAACCTCATCATCACCCAAAGGCGCACCATGACAATCGTGTGTGTTCGCAAGATTAGGGGCACCAAAACCAATTGTTGTTTTACAGCAAATTAAACTTGGTTTGTCAGTTTGAGATTTTGCCTCTTTAATAGCCTTATCGATTGCATCTGCGTCATGACCATCAACAGTAATTACCTGCCAACCATAAGATTTAAAACGACTAGGAACATCTGTTTCCATCCAGTCGCCAATATGACCATCAATTGAAATATCGTTATCATCCCAAAATACAATTAACTTACCTAGACCTAACGTGCCAGCCAGCGCGCAAGATTCATGCGATAAACCTTCCATTAAACAACCATCACCCATAAACACATAAGTATTATGATTCACAATCTCATGTCCTGGCTTGTTGAATTGTGCGCCTAATGTGCGTTCTGCAATCGCCATACCCACAGCATTAGCAATACCCTGACCTAGTGGACCTGTTGTGGTTTCAATGCCATCTGCATAACCATATTCTGGATGACCCGCAGTTTTAGAATGCAGTTGACGAAAATTTTTAATATCGTCCACTGATAAATCAAAGCCCGTTAAATGCAACAACGAATAGATTAGCATCGATGCATGGCCATTGGACAAAACAAATCTATCTCTGTCTGACCAGTTGGAATTGGCTGGATTATATCTCATGTGATCATTCCAAAGCACCTCGGCAATGTCTGCCATTCCCATAGGCGCACCTGGGTGTCCTGAATTGGCTTTTTGAATCGCATCCATACTCAAAGCACGAATGGCATTTGCTAAATTTCTGCGTGATGACATATTAAATTCCCTTGTATGAAAAACCCAATGATTATACGCAAAAACATTACTAAACTGTTGTAGAATTGGAGAACATCAGAACATGAACTACCTCAAAATATCAATATAATCACCCGCTATCACCAAAATTTCTAGCTAATATATGCTAAATCTTTGCCGTTTTGAACATTTTTTAAAACTAAAAAAATACCACTAAATTTGTCGTAATAGTGGCATTTAATATGGTAGTCGCGAGTGAATTCGAATCACCGACCCCTACCATGTCAAGGTAGTGCTCTAACCAACTGAGCTACGCGACTATTGAGGCGGGGATTATACCGTACAGCAATTAACTTATTATTTACATAATCATACAAAAATGACGCTTCAATCCCAAAAATACTACACCATCACAACCTGCTTCAAAGGCACGTTTTGCGCTTTAGGTCATTGATAGGTTAATTTGGATTTGTTGGTATAATCGCCCTGTTAATCAAAATTAAAAATAAGTACAAGCACTTATTTTGTATTTTAAAGTCGTGTGGAAAATGGGATATTGCAATACAACAGATTAACATTGTAAATTTTCATAGTTTGACAATTTTAAGCAATAGCAAATGGTAAAAACTAGGTCGGAATTTGTTTGTGGAAAATGTGGTGCTACACACCCGCAATGGGCAGGACGGTGCCTAGATTGCAAGTCTTGGAATACTTTAGAAAAAGTCGTTATTACTACAAATCCTAGTTTTAAGACAAAAATCTTACAGAACTTACCGCCTTCAAAAGTACAAAAATTATCAGACATAAAATCTGAAAACAAATACAGATTAAGCACTGGACTTAGTGAACTTGATCGCACTTTAGGTGGCGGTCTAGTTGATGGCTGTGTGGTGTTGATAGGTGGCGACCCTGGCATTGGCAAATCGACTCTCATTTTACAAGCCATGGCAACTATTAGTAAAACACACACCGCGCTGTATGTCAGCGGCGAAGAATCCGCACAACAAGTCAACGAACGAGCTGTGCGCTTAGGTATCAAAGAAGATGTCTTGTTGTTAAATGAAACACATTTAGAAAAAATACTCGAACTAACTCAAACCACTCAGCCAAAAGTCATGGTTATTGATTCTATTCAAACCATGGTTGCTGACAATTCAACTTCAGCACCAGGGTCGGTAACACAAGTAAGAGATTGTGCTGCACAACTAACACAATACGCCAAACAAACTAATACTATTTTGCTAATGATTGGACACGTTACCAAAGATGGTGCCTTGGCAGGACCACGAATTTTAGAGCATATGGTTGATTGCGTTTTGTATTTTGAAGGTGATGCAGGCGGGCGTTATCGTATTATTCGTGCGGTAAAAAATCGTTTTGGTGCAGTGAATGAAATAAGCGTATTCGCAATGAGTGAAAAGGGATTGAAACAAGTATCAAACCCATCGGCAATATTTTTATCCAACCAAACTATGCCATTACCAGGTTCCATGGTGATGGTAGTGCGAGAAGCAACCCGACCATTGATGATTGAGGTACAAGCGTTAGTTGATCAGTCTAGGGGCAATCCTAAACGTATTAGCGTCGGTTTAGAGCAAAATCGCCTTGCCTTACAATTGGCTATATTGCATAAGCATGGAGGAATCGCAACATTTGATTATGATGTATTTATGAATGTTGTAGGTGGCGTTAAAGTTAATGAAACTGCATCAGATTTGGTAGTGATGCTTACTATTGCCTCGAGTTTAGCAAACAAAGTGATTCCTAAAAATTGGATTGCCTTTGGCGAGGTTGGTCTAACTGGCGAAGTAAGACCTGTCTACAATGCCATTGAGCGCTTAACGGAAGCGCAAAAACATGGTTTTAAGCTTGCTATTATTCCAAAAGCAAACACCCCAAAAAAAGCCATTCAAGACTTAAAAGTTATACCTGTAGAATATTTATATCAAGCACTACAATACATGGCTGAAAATACCTAAAAATACACCAAAATCTATCATAATCACCCAAAATATACTGCTTAAAACTTGAAAAATCTAAATTTTTTCAAAATCAAGACATCTCACGTTAAGGTAACAATGTTTAGACAAAAAACCCTATAACCGCACTCTTTATATCAATTTACAATAACGTATCGATTATTTATTAAAAACACCAAAAACAACTACTTGCTATTCTTAATTGTCATAATGAAAATGCTTGATGAAAAAATTTCTCTGAAGTAGATAAAAACTTCACAAACAAAAAACACGCTATAAAAATCGCACACAAGAAAAGATTGACAGATTTAGAGGGTATGGGTACGTGAGTTTTTAACAAAACTAACCCCTAAAATTACCAATAGTGTTTGTGGTTATTATTATGTATGATTAAATTTGATGGTTGGAATTATCAATCGATAAAATATGAATAAAAATAAATATGGTCAATACATGACTCCAAAAATTATTGCAGATTTTATGGTGTCTTTAGCCAATATAAATTTAGAATCTAGGATATTAGAGCCTAGTAGTGGCGAGGGTGTTTTTTTAAATGCACTCAAAAAACAAGGATATAAACAAATAACAGCCTATGAAATAGATAAAAGTATTATAAAAAATAACAACAATGTAATAAATGAAAGTTTTATTTCTGCAAAAATCGCAAAAGGATTTGATTTAATTATTGGAAACCCGCCATATATTCGCTGGAAAAATCTTGAACAAGAATTAAAAGATGAGCTACTAAATAACGTATTATGGGGTAAATATTGCAACTCTTTGTGTGATTATTCATCAATTTTCATTATTAAAGCTATTGAATTACTAAGAGAAAACGGACAGCTGATTTTTATTACTCCTGAATATTGGATTAATACAACTCATTCGGCAATACTTCGCAATTACATGCTGGATTATGGGTGTTTTGAAGAGATATATCATTTCAACGAGACACCAATTTTTGCAAAAGCAACTGTGTCTACAATAATCTTTAAATTTATAAAGTCATCAAAAAAATCAAATAAAAAAATCAAAATTGCGAAATTTTTTAAAAATAAAAAAATAAACGAAGATATATTAAAAACTCAAAAATCGAGTTAATCAACCAAATACAGAATATATAGAATGTGATAAATTTGAAAAAAATAAAAATTGGATATTGGCACGAAATGAAACAATATCAAAGTTAAAAATTTTTGAAAATAAATGTAAAAAAGAGGTGCCTGACGGTTTGTTTGATGAAGAATTTTATACAATTAAAGATTTTTGTGACATCGGAAACGGCATGGTTAGTGGTTTGGATAAAGCATTTCAAATTGATGTAGAAAAACTAAACGAATATGAAAAAAAATATTTAATAAAAGTGATAAAAGCAAACAGCTTGGATTCTTTTACTCATAATGGAACAACCGATTATTTCCTAATACAAGAGGCTAAAATAAAAAACGAAGCAGACTTTATACAAAAGTGCCCTAACCTGTATGGATTTCTTAAAGCATACAAAGAAAAACTAAACAACCGCTATCAATATAATCGTGAAATTAAATATTGGGAGTGGTCATTTTTAAGAAATTACAACTTATTCAGCAAAAATGAACCTAGAATATTTGTCCCATGTAAAGAGCGAATATCTAATAAAAACCATTTTCGTTTTGCGTTTATCGAGGCTAACATATATCCAACTCAAGACGTGACTGCAATTTTTCCAAAAAAGGAGACTAAAGAAAGTATCTATTACATTCTAGCCTTGCTAAACAGTAAGTTCGTTTTTGATTGGCTTAGATTTAATGGGGTGGTAAAAGGCAACATTGTTGAATTTTCGGAAAAACCAATAGCGAGTATTCCATACAGAAAAATTGATTTTAAGAATATTAACGAAAAAAGCGCGCATGATAATATAGTGAGGTATAGTAAAAAATATATCAAAAATAGAGATAGTAGAGAGCCTGAAAAAATTGCTATTGAGTTTAATAAAATTTTTAACATTTAACAGGTTGGAATATGTTCGTAGACTACAATAATCTTAAAAATAAAATAATTGGCACAAGTGTGTCAATGCCATTATCTGGAACTCTTTCAGGTCATGCCGCTGGTGAACTATTTGATAAACATGTATATGCTGAAGTTAAAAAACAATTCCCAAATAAAACATTTAGACAATACGAATATTTGAATAATCTTTTTACAAAGAATTTAGATGCAAAAGGTGTAGAAGCTAGAAATAGTCTGTTCAACTCTCCAACAGTATTATTTTTATTGAGCAGAGGGAAAAATGCAACAGATAAATGGAGCGTCGAAAATCCATTTGATGAAAAACAAAATGATACAGCAGATATTTTAGTAGTAGAAAATGATAAATATGAAATTATCGACATCAAAACAAGAAATATCTCAAAATCAGCACAACCACCCAATATCATATCAGCTTACAAGTTGGCACAATTATGTGCAAAAGTGATTGATAACCAAGATTATAGTGTTTTGACTATAAATTATTTTGAAATTGATTGGAGTTTAGAAGGCGATAAATTAATTTGTAGAGATGCACACTATTCAAATCTGTTTAGGGCTAATCCTAAAAATCTATATATTAATTGGGCGGCTGCGATGCAGATTCAATTTCATGTGTGTGATTTAGATCAAACATTCCAAGAAAATATGGAGCAATGGGCAAAATTATATTTAAGGCATTTCGTTGCACAAGTCAAGAAAAGATCTGATGATATGATTAAAAAATTTGTTAAGCCATTTGAAAGATACATAAATTAAGTCAATCACCTAAATCACTGCTCAAGCAATTTCATCGTATCATCAATCTTTTTGGATAAACAACCCATCAGAGGTCAAACAAACCTTGATACTATCATTCATTCTGATGGCTAGAAAACTGATGATGGTTGGCTAGATTTTGGTTATAAAAAGCATTTTAGAGTTCATTATAGTAAAGGTTGATTCTTGGGTGGTTTTAACGCGCATATTTTATATAAGTATATTGATAAATAATATATTTACCATAAATTACCATTTGCTATGGTGCTATATCTGGTTTAAATGTAGATTTTTGTTGGTTTAATGCAGGGGTCTTATATTATTAAAAGTTCTAACACCTTTAAGTTTTAGAGATGGCACTCACTCTATTGTGAGCGATTGTTGGATTGGATTGGATTGCTGCAAATTATAGAGGTTAAGAATTGATTTGTATTTTTAGGTTTATAGGATGTTGATTCTGTTTGTTTTAATCTTTTCGATACTGTTTTTCTATTAAATACTAATATTTTTTGTTATGCCACGTATGTCATAGTATTTAGTTTGTAATATGTATGAATCATTACATATTCCTCCTGAGTTATTACGTATCACCTTCGTCCAAAAGAGGTGACATATTGTTTAAAATTAGTAGAACATTTGTATTTCGCGCGTTGCACTTTTTATAAAAAATCATTTCATTTGTAAGTACTAATGAAACTAGAGTGCTAATATTTGCGTTTCCTTATATTTTATAATTCAATATTAGTGATACCATTGCATTTTGGAAATCTACTGCACCCATAGAAATCCTTGCCTGCATACTTGCCTTTTTTCGCAGTTCTTAGAACTGTTGGTGCTCCACATGTCTGGCAGATATTATAGTCAATGCTACTTTTGGATTTTTCAGTTTTCGTAACTTCAAAACGCATTTCATCAATCCAACTTTTAGGTTTTTTGGTTTTAATAACTTCAAAATCACTATCATGATATTGTTGTTTTTTGTATTTTTTATTTTCTTTTTTTAAATCTAAATCTGCTTGAGTGAGTGAGTTGTCGACAAGTTTGTTTCTTTCTTTATATATTTTTCCAACATTTCTAGATTGTTCGTCATCACCCCACCCCGACTCTTTATTTAACCAAGAACCAATAAATGCGGTAATAAATAACACATGTGGCATTGCTGCTATTAAACAAATAGGATTCAAACAAAATCCAAAGAATAACAATTGATTTAATATCATGACAACGATAAATGTCCCAGTATATAAACTGGCTATGGACTTAGTTTTTTCCCATAGATTCATTTTTTATACATTTAAATTTAACTTCGAACACTATATACAACATTTTTCAACCTATACCCATACATTGCACATGTGACGAATCCAACCCATAAGGCAACACTTCAATCTAAAAATAGTCTGTCGTCTATGCAAGAACCTCAAAAGGGCTTCCATCCTAAGCGTATAGTGGGTATATCATCACCCACCCCTAACATTCTTAACCCTCTCTACTTCTTGTCAATTATCACTATAAATATTTTGTAATAGCATGAATCAACCCTCTATCTCCAAATTTTCCCAACCTTCATTTTCAACTAATTTTTTTAGTTGAGGGGGTCTATAATTTTCATCAGATTGATAACGATTTTTTACACTAATATGAATAAAAGTAGGCTTATCTTTAATAATTAACTCTCTATGTATAGAAGATCTAAGTCTAAAAATATGTTTTTTTGATTTGTTCAGTTTCCCTCTATCCCTACCTTTGCTTAATGAGTTAATTATATATGGCTCAATATTAAGACCAGCATGTTTTGCCTCATTAAGAATCCAAAATAGTGGAACATCAGACACCAAATTTTTGTTTTCATCTGGCGGATAAGAGCCACCCACATCTGAATGAGAACCAGCAAACCAAACTTGTTTTAAATCAACACTAGACCTTGGAGTCCACACTGTTGGCTCAAAATCTTTGCGCTCTTCATCAATAGCTAAAGCATGACGAGATACTGATATATTTGACCCCATTTTTGTGTCATAAAATTCATCATCGGCATCAAACAAACCCATTAGACTAAATGGAATCCCTAATGACCCAACAGTATCATATACACCAATAAAATGAATTGTATTAGAGTCATGGCAAAATTCTTCTCTAAAAGATTTAGCGTTTTCTCCTTTTGGGTGATTTTCTGTAGACGGATTTTTGAAAATTTTCCATGCTGAAGATATAAGTCTAGCATTTTCTCTTTTTAAAATGCCACAATTATTAATCAACCCACTTAATGCTCTGACGGTATATGCTCCACGACTGAAACCAAATAAATAGATATTATCACCATTGGAGTAGTTTTGGACTATATAGCGATAACCATCAAGTATATTTTTGTGAATCCCTTTACCCGATATACCAGCAGTTATACCACTATGATAAGAACCTAAACCCCAATCATAGAAGACATGTTGATTTATACCATTGTGATGTGGTGTTATTGCTCTTGCAGTTTTTAGTATATTTGTTGGAAAATCTGTACTAACATCTTCTTCTGGTTTATTCCATGTACCATCTGCGCATATTATTATATTTGCCATTATATTTATCCTAAGTTTATTTTTAAACTTCCATTTTAGCGAAAATATTTACCATTAATTAAATACCAACTGGCAGTATTCGTTGTTGATTAACAACATGCAAAGAATATTAGGATTTTTTCCACAAACTGCAAATAAAAATCACTCACAAACAAAATGGGTGCAACTAGCAGTTAAAAATAGTGCTAAATAGAGAATCATTTTGCTAAAAGCAGGCAAGACAAACAAAGTAGAGTTGCTGTGGTATCGCTAAAAATCCCTAAATCTCATTCAAGAAAGTATTACACAAAATGGTTTTAGTAGTTTGGTGTATGTTGATGACACCAGATTTCTATAGAACCTATGCTTGGGCAAAAAACAGGGATTAAGGTATTTAGCAAAAGAATCCCATGCACTTCGTTACTACTTGCACAATCAAAAAATAAAAAATCGCACCATTGCTGTTTGAGGGAGTTTGTAATACATATTTATTCAGTTATTGGGTGGAGCACTTTTTACTTCCAGAACTAAAAACAGGACAAACTGTAATTATGGATACGTGCAACAATCCCAACCCAATCTAACAATCGCTCACAATAGAGTGAGTGTCATCTATGCCAAAGATTGCGTCAATATTAGCAGTTAAAATAACATTATCTCAAGGATAGTAATTGACTGTGTTTGCTGTCTAGATCCATGCCACATACTACTTACACCGATATATTTGCTAGTATAAATAACTTTACATTGTGATGAGCACTAGTTCGGTGATTATTGTTAATATTCAAGATTTGGCAAGATTTGGCTAAAACCAAAAAAACATCAGCAAATATATTAGATTTGGAATCATTATTTGCTTTATTTAGTATAGCAATGGAATTTTTATATCTTTATTTTTAGAATGCGCGCTTAAATTGGTTGTTTGTTAATAATCAATCGTTTTAATATCAACAGAGATTAATTTAGTGGCGATATACAGGTCTATCCACATGCGGTTTTTCTCTTATCGTCACTTTTCTAGCGTGTTACTTATCAAGTCTTGCTGTCATAGAAGATAATGGTAATTGCTTTAATATCCAACAGAGATGCCTATTTCTATGTATGCGCTAGTTGTTATTAATACAAATATCCCCAAATCGGCATAATTAAACTTTATCAGTTTGTATATCTTTTGTGTATGACGCCTAGTAAAAGATTAAATACATTGTTGGACCAAAAGACATATTACGCATATCTGGTGGTTAAGAGAAATCCCGTTTTTTGGTCTAGGGAATCACTACAAACATAACAGAGAATACCGTTTATGTGAAAATTATACGATGTGGGCTACTTTCTTAACCCTAGACGACCAATTAAATTTGCATAGGCTGTAATATCTTTGCCTTTTAGATATGAAAGTAGTTTTTTGCGTTTAGAAACCAAGCGCAACAATCCTCTTCTTGAGTGGTGATCTTTTTTGTGCGTTTTAAAATGTTGGGTTAAGTGTTGAATACGTGCTGTCAATAAGGCAACTTGCACATCAGTTGAACCTGTGTCGCCTTCAGCATTTTGATATTGTTGAACGATTGTTTGTTTGTCAATTGACATGCGTAGTAGTAGGTAATAAATCGTGGCAATTATACACATGTATTTTTAATTTCGCAACATAGCATATAGCAAATCTTTGAGCAGTAGGCGCTCTTTTTTTAAGTTTTCAAGGTAGACATCACCTAGATTCTCAAGGCCTTGCTCTGCACGCACAATAGCCTTGTCAATGCCTTCATATTCAAAAGCTAATTTTCGAAAATGATTGTTGCTAATTTTTAACTCGTGAATTCTATCCCTGTACTCAGGAAATTCTTTAATAAGTGGGTGGTGTTCCATAATTTTTTTATTTTTATGTGGTTGGGACTAGAAAATTATACACCTATTTTTTTTAAGCTTTAATGCTGGTGTTTTAATAAATCAATAAAAAGGGTCGTCACCTTTGGGGCGAGTTTTAAATCGGCGATGAATCCATAGATATTGCTCGGGCACTTTGAGAATTTGCGTTTGTAGTATGTGATTGATGATAGTTGCACTTTGCAAAGGATTTGCAGATGGATAATTGCTTAATATTGGCGAAAATTCTAGTTCATAACCCGATTTGTTGCGCACAAAAGACAACGGAATAACAACAGTATTTTTAATTTTTGCCAATTTTGCTGTGGCATTAATTGTGGCGGTTGGTATATTAAAAAACGGCGCAAATGTAGAATTTTTCGCACCAAGATCTTGATCTGGTGCATACCAAATAGGCATGCCAGATTTGAGTGTTTTGATCAAGGCTTTTGAGTCTTTGGCTTTGATCATAATAGAGCCGTGTTTAATAAATTGTTTGGTCATTTTTGCATCAAATAGCGCATTGTTTTGTGGTCGATAAATATCGGCAAACTTAAAATTTTGTAATAACATTCTGCCTGCAAGCATCATTGTGGTAAAGTGTCCGACTAATAAAATAATATTTTTTTTCTTATCTAAGGCATTTTGTAATATGTGCGTATTTTTTATTTGATAGCGTTTTTTTAGAGTCTTATCTTTTATATAAAAGCAGTTTGCCACTTCAAAAAACCCAATTCCTAGTGACATAAAATGCTGTTTTAATAGTTGTCCAACTTGTGTTTTGCTTTTTTCAGGAAAACATTTGGTTATATTAATATGCGCAATTTTTTTAAAGCGTGGCAATACAAGATAAAGCAATTTCCCAAATATAGTGCCAATAGCAATTTGTATGTTAAAAGGTAGTTTTGCGCCTATCTTCATCAAGGCAATTAACAACCAAGTTGGCAACAGTTTAGGGTGATAAAAATTTGGTTTTTTCATTAAAATAATGTTTTATTGCTATGCCTTATATTAGTCAAAATTTTATTAACGATTTACCTAATCAAGTTGATATTGTCGATTTGATTGCTCGGCGTATTACACTTAAAAAATCAGGCAGTGGCTATCGCGCACCTTGCCCGTTTCATGGGGGCAAGAATCCTAATCTTTCTGTTAATAGCAAAGAGCAATTTTATCATTGTTTTAAGTGTGGTGAGAGTGGTGGTGCAATTAGATTTGTGCAGAAGTATGATAATTTGAATTTTATTGAAGCCGTTGAGACTATCGCTAATGAGTTTGGGTTGGCTGTTGAATATGAAAATAGTAAGCCCGTTGACCCTAAGTTTGAGCGTTATCGTGATTTGTCGCAAAAGGTTAGTAATTTCTACAAGCAACAACTCAAAACTTCACCCGCTAGAACTAAAGTAGTTAATTATGCAAAAAATCGCGGTATTAGTGGCGAGATTGCCAAACGTTTTGAATTGGGTTTTGCCCCCCCTAGCAATAATGACTTATTGCTAAATTTTGCAAACAGCGAACAATCTATTGCTGATTTAAAGGCTTTGGGTTTGGTAAAAATGGATAAACGCGGTGATTATGATTTTTTTCGCGACCGTTTAATGTTCCCGATTCATAATAATAGAGGAAGTGTGATTGCTTTTGGTGGCAGGGCACTTGATAAAAGCGTCAAAGCCAAATATTTAAATTCACAAGAAAGTCCAATTTTTGCTAAATCTAGCAATCTTTATGGGCTTTATCACGCGCGTAAATACTCACGTAAAATGGATTATGTGTTGGTAGTAGAAGGTTATATGGATGTGGTTTCGCTACATCAAGCCGGCATTACCGCAGTTGTGGCAACCTTAGGCACAGCAACTACTTTACAGCATTTGCAAATATTAGCACGCACTACTAATACCATTATTTTTTGCTTTGATGGCGATGATGCGGGTCGTTTAGCGGCATGGAAAGCGTTAAAAATTGCCCTACCAATAATTAAATCTGGATTATTAGTTAAATTCTTGTTTCTTCCTGATGCACAAGACCCCGATACTTTAGTTAAAAAAGAGTCTGCTAAGACATTTGAGCGACGCATTGATAAAGCGCAAACGCTGTCTAAGTTTTTGTTTGAGCATATCAAGGCGCAAGTGGATTTTGATACCATTGAGGGCAAGACATTGTTTTTAGAAAAAGCCCTATCTTTGATTGCTTTGGTTACTTATGAAGTTTATCAAGAGCAGTTATTAGAAGGGGTTTCTCAAGTGGTGGGACAAAGTATCGTCCAAATTAAAGATGTTTTTGTTAAGCAAACACAAAAACTACAAACGCATACGCCACAGACGCAGATGCAAGCACCTATAGATATTGCGCACGAAAGTGCAAATTTTGTTATAGATGATTACGCCTATTATCAAAACACACATCCAACATCACAAAAAAATGACCCATTAAAAAAATTAATGGGCAGAATGATTAGTTTACTTCTAAATTATCCTTTATTAGCCGATGAAAAT
>CALFDA010000014.1 GCA_937950605.1 uncultured PS1 clade bacterium
AATAGAACTAAATAAAAAATCACGGCTTTTACTACTTAAGCACTTTTTTCTAAACTCAGTAAGCAAAACCTATCTGCCAAACAATCTTAAATACAATCTTAAATCTCATCAAATATTATTTAATCTAACTAAACTAACCAAAGCACAGTAATCAGAGTCAAAATATAATTTATGACTCTAATAGCCTTTCTCGTTTAATTTTTTATAATTATCACAACCTAGTTGATTACCACCATCACAAGCCTTGCCGTAAAGTTTCTTTGCTTGAGAATAGTCTTGTTTAACGCCTTTGCCTTCATAATGAGCAAACCCTAAAAGAACACAACCCCCAGCATAATCTAAGTCGCAGGCTTTTTTAAAATATTCATTTGCTTTAAAATAATCTTGTTTAGCACCTTTGCCTTGATAATAAGCAAGTCCTAAATTATAACAACCATTAGCATAATCTAAATCACAAGCCTTTTTAAGATACTCATTTGCTTTAAAGTAATCTTGTTTAACGCCTTTGCCTTTAGCATAAGCAAACCCTAAATTATTACAACCCAAAGCCTCACCCAAATTACAAGCCTTTTTATAATACTTATTTGCTTGAGAGTAGTTTTGTTTAACTCCTTTGCCTTTCTCATAAGCAAGTCCTAAATTAAAACAACCCAAAGCATTATCCAAATCACAAGCCTTTTTAAGATACTCATTTGCTTTAAAGTAATCTTGTTTAACGCCTTTGCCTTTAGCATAAGCAAGCCCTAAATTAAAACAACCAAAAGCATTATCTAAATCACAAGCCTTTTTAAGATACTTATTTGCTTTAAAGTAATCTTGTTTAACTCCTTTGCCAAGATAATAAGCCTCACCTAAAGCAGCACACCCCAAAGCAACATCTAAATCGCAAATCTTTTTAGCATTGGCTATCATATCATCAGTGATGACTATGTCATCAGTGGCACTAGCAACACTAAAACTAAATAAACATAAAATTAACAGTAATATTTTTTGCATACGCATAATTAACATCTCCTAAATTTTCAATGATTTTTTTGATAAATTATACATAGAGTTTTGACTAATCAAAAACCGCAATAGTTTCCCTATATGGTTGTTGTGACAGCGTGTGGTTGTTGATTGATAAAAATGTTTTTCAACCTCCCGTTACAGGGGGGTAGAAAGCCACTTCATCTGTTTCACCAACGATAACATCATCACTAGCAATCTCTTGATTGACTGCACAAAGAATATTATTTGGAAAGTGTTGTTTGCCATGTTTGTCAATGAGTTTTTTTCTTAATTTTGCCACCGTAATATTGGTGTGTAATGTGATTTCTTCACTAGGCATTTTTAACGCTTCTTTAAGCGAGGCAAAATAATAAATTTTCATACGTAAATAAATATAGAAAATCAACCACCAATTTCTACCATTTGCCGATTGCTAATATTGTCGACAACAGTATTAAATTCGTGCTTTTCAGGCTTTTTGTTAATGGCATCTAAAATCATATGCTTAATTTCATCATCAGTTAAACCCGAACGTAGCGCATCTTTTAATGAAATTGCATTTTCTTGCCCTAAACATAAAATTAAATCTCCTTTAGCGGTTAATCTAACACGGTTACAAGTTTGGCAAAAATGCTGGGATACGGCGGCAATTATACCTACTGTAGAGTTTGTGCCTTGAATTTTAAAATTATGCGCAGGACCATCTGTTTGGCGGGCGTTAATAGGTATTAATTTATTGTCAAGGTGTTTGTTGATTTTTATGAGAATATCTTTTTCACTAATATGTTGTTCAAGTGCTTTGATACCCACCGAACCAATTGGCATGGTTTCAATAAAACGCACATCAATGTTTTTGGCAATGGCAAAATCAAGCATTGATTCAATTTCATCATCATTTACATCGCGCATTACCACCACATTAATTTTGATTGGCTTCATACCTATTTGTATAGCCATATCAATGCCTTTAATAACCTCGCTCAAATCACCGCCACGGGTAATTTCGTTAAACCTTTTGGGTATTAATGAATCAATCGAAATATTTACTCTATTAACACCATTTTGATGTAATTTTTTGGCAAATTTTGCTAATAAATGTGCATTAGTAGACAAAGGCACATCATTAATTCCATCAATGCGACTAATAAGTTTGGCAATTTTAACAATACCTCTTCTTAGCAAAGGCTCACCACCAGTCAAACGGACTTTGCTCACGCCTAATTGTGCAAAAATTTGGATAATTTTTTCAATTTCTTCATAACTTAAAATATCTTCACGCTTGCACTTTGTTATATGATCGCCGTCACGACAGTAAAAACACCGATAATTACAATGCTCGCTCACTGAAAGCCTTAAATAATTAATTTCCCGATTAAACTTATCAATTAGTTTCATCTTGAAGTCTCCAATGTCCAGATTTACCGCCTTTTTTTTCTAATAGGCGAATATCTGTGATTTGCATAAAGCGATCTATAGCCTTACACATATCATAAATCGTCAATGCCGCGACGCTTGCGGCACTTAGTGCCTCCATTTCCACCCCTGTTTGTGCATTTAACTTGGCTGATGTGGTGATTTGCACGCCATTTTCAATAAACTCAAAATCCACACTCACTTGTGAAAGATTAAGATTATGACACATTGGAATTAGTTGATGCGTTTGTTTTGCCGCCATGATGCCTGCAATTCTGGCAACTGATAATACATCACCTTTTTTAAAATCGTTATCTTTAATTTTTTGCAAGGTCCGTGCTTTCATTAACACCTTAGCACTAGCTTTGGCAATACGCGTAGTTGATTTTTTGTCCGATACATCAACCATATTAGCCTTACCTTGATTGTTTATATGGGTTAATTGACTCATAACATCATTTCATTAAATGGATAAAAATCTAGGATTTTGCCAGATTTAAAAGTGGTTTTTTCTGGTATCTCAACTATTCCATCTGCCCAAACCATAGAACTTAAAACATCTGAGCCTTGTTTTGGATATTTATGAACTTGCATAGGTGAGGTATTACGTAAAAGACGCACGCGCACAAACTCACGCCTAGATTTAGTTCTATTCCAATCAAAGTTTGCTGAAACTTTAAAGGTAGTATTTAGATAATGCTTCACACCTTGCATTTTTTTAATAAAGGGTCGCGCAAAAAGCAAAAAAGTCAGCATTGCAGAAACTGGATTCCCTGGTAATCCGATAAAAGCGCAATTTTTAATTTTTCCAAAAGCCAATGGTTTTCCCGGCTTCATTTTGACACGCCACAAATCCAATGTACCCAAGGTTTCTACAGCAGGCTTAACATGGTCTTCTTCGCCCACAGAAACACCACCAGTGGTTATAATCAAATCACAATTTAGTTTTAATTTTTCTAGTGCCTGACAAGTTGCATCAAATGTATCTTCAACATTACCTAAATTAACAACTTCACAACCAAGATTATTTAACAATGCCACCAAGGCGTAACGATTAGAGTTGAAAATTTGTCCAGCTTTGAGCGTATCGTTAACTTCGACTAACTCATTCCCCGTAAAAAATACACCAACCTTAATTTTGCTAAACACTTTGAATTTTTTTACACCCACAGAAGCAGCTAATGCAATATCTTGCGGTTGTAACTGTCTGCCTTTGGATAAAATAACGTCGCCAGATTTGATGTCATTGCCTTTCGGTCTTATGTTTTCATTAAGTGTGATCGGACGATAAATTTTAATTTTTGTCTCATTATCAACTAATTCACATTCTTCTTGCATGATTACCGTATTTGCACCCTGTGGTATCGGCGCACCAGTAAATATGCGCGCCGCACAACCTGGTGCTAAGACATCTCCAGTGCTACCCGCTGGAATACGAGCAGTAATGGCAAATATCAACCCACCTGTTGCGTTTATTTGCTCTTCTTGAAAATTAATAGCATAACCGTCCATAGCAGAATTATCAAAACTTGGCACAAAAATGTCAGCACAAATGTCAATCGCTAAGATCCTTCCTAACGCTAAATCAAGTGTTACCCATTCTATATCTTTGTTGATTTTTACAGAATTCGTCAATACATCTAATGCCTCATCAACGCTAAGCAAAGGTTGAAATGAAGCATCACAACCATAATCAACTTGTTGGTTATTCATGATAATTTTGTGTTTGTTTTAATCTCTTGATTGTATCATAACAACCTATCTATTACATCAGATATATAAGTATGAAACACATTAGCAAACGTGATATTACTGCTGTTATTCTTGCAGGTGGGCAAGCAAAGCGTATGAATCACCAAGACAAAGGGCTTGTTCTTTTTAAGGGTAAACCTTTAATTAGTTATGTGCTTGCTGCTATTCAAAAAGAATTGCCTCGTGTGCTAATAAGTGCTAATCGAAACCTTAAGGCTTATCAAGCATTTGGCGAGGTAATTGTCGATAGTTTGCCCAAATTTCAAGGACCGCTTGCAGGTGTATTTGCAGCCCTAGAAATAATAACAACAAAATATCTATTAGTCTTACCTTGTGATAGCCCTTTCGTTGAGGCTTGTTTAGTGGATAGATTATTAAAATGCATGCAACAATCAAACACAGATATTTGTGTGGCAACTGATGGAAAAAAAACGCACCCTACTTTTGCATTAATCAATACTAATCTAAAGGATAATCTTGATAATTTTTTAGCGCAAGGTCATCGAAAAATGATTGTATGGGTTGAAAACAACAACGCGCAAAAGGTTGATTTTTCGGATTATAAGAAGTTATTTGTTAATCTAAATTATTTTAAAGATTTTGATACCGTTTAACTTTGTCTCGGTCACTATCTTTGGCTTTGACCCAGCTACTACCCTTTTTGCTAACTTCTTTCTTCCAAAATGGGGCTTGTGTTTTTAAATAATCCATAATAAACTCACAAGCATCAAAAGCATCTCGACGATGTTTGCTACTAGTGACAACCACCACAATTTGGGCATTAACGGCTAAATCTCCTATTCGATGAATAACCGTTGTATTGCCAATTTCCCAACGTCTTTTTGCTTGTTCAACAATAGATCTAATAGATTTTTCAGTCATTTTAGGATAATGCTCAAGCGTCATTTTTTGAATTGGAACATCGTCCAAATTACGTACCAAACCAACAAAAGACACCACCGCACCAATATTATTATTGTTGGCTTGAACTAAAGCAACCTCAGTTGATAAATCAAAATCTTCTTCTTGAACAAGGATTTTATCCATAGTTTTATTGTTTAATCCAACAACTCAAAAGTGCTGATAACACTCTCAGCTACATCAAAAATACGCTTATTTTTATCCATCGCCATTTTACGCAGGGATTTATAAGCCTCACCTTCGCTGATGTTCTTATGCTGCATTAATAAGCCCTTAGCCTTTTCAACTGTTTTGCGTTCTGAAAGTTGATTGCGCGTTGCGTCCAACTCATCTTTAAGTGCTTGAAATTCCCTAAACCTTGCCATCGCCACATCAATAATTGGTTGCACACGATTCTCTTCAAGCCCATCAACAATATAGGCATTTACGCCTGATTTGATAGCAGAATTAGCCATTTCAGAGTTTGATTCTTCGGCAAACATAACAATCGGTTTGGGTTTGGTTTTATTAACATCGGTTAAATTCGCAAATACTTCCTCATCGGGAATATCTGCGTTCACAATCACCACATCTGCATGGGTCATTTCATTACTATTTTGCAATTCAGCACTATCATCCATACGACAAATAACCTCGTGTCCTTGGTCTTGCAGAGCACGACGCAACATTGCCGAACGCCCTGTATTTCCATCGACAAGAATGATTTTCAATGCTATGCTCATAGTTCAAATATTATATAGCCCAACTAAAATGAGCATGACAAAATCTGCAAGCATTAAAGTTAATTACAAGCTGGTTACAAAGCAAATATAATTGCATATTATTCTCCTGATTAATATCTTTATGTCTCTACACAAAAATTCATGTGAATATCTAAAAAATAGTGTTTTTATATATCTGTATTATTGTTATCTATATTGGTTTTGACAAAACTTAATACATAATCTAATACCGACATAAAATTTGCAAACACTAATTCCATAGGCTTTACAAGCATAATTATTACCCTTTGTATTAGCATATTTACAGCATATTTGCCAAGTTACCAATTGCATAAACGATATATATTATTCAACATAATCAACTCGCTCACCGTGGTAAATTAGCCCAAAATATCCATAAGACGCATTGATATAAACCTTTTCAAAATCAGCAACATCATGCTTCCTAAACTGTTTTATTATTTAGTTGTAAATTCTGGATAAGCGTGCAAACCACACTCCACAATATCAGCACCTTCAGCTTCTTCTTGTTCTGATACCCGCATGCCCATCGTCATTTTAATCACCAACCATATTACCAATGATGCGCCAAATACCCAAACAAATATTACTAATGCGCCAAGTAATTGCCCTGTGAAAGATACACTTGCATTACTCAATGGCACTGCTAATAAACCCCACAATCCTACGACACCATGCACAGAAATCGCACCAACTGGGTCATCAATCTTAAATATTTTATCTAAGGTTAAAATTGAAAATACCACCAAAATGCCACCAATTGCACCAATTAAAGTTGCGCCCAAAGCACTTGGTGTATCTGGTCCTGCGGTAATAGCAACCAAACCCGCTAAAGCACCATTAAGTGTCATGGTCAAATCGGCTTTACCCCACCAAATCTTTACTAACAATAGCGCGGCAATCACGCCACCAGATGCTGCCGCATTAGTATTTAAAAACACCATAGCAACCGCATTGGCACTTTCTTTGCTTGCCATTGATAATACCGAACCGCCATTAAAACCAAGCCAACCCATCCACAAAATAAATGCTCCCAGAGTTGCCAAAGGCATATTTGCGCCCATAATAGCATTTGAAGAGCCATCTTTATTATATTTACCACGACGAGCACCTAATACCAACACACCAGATAAAGCTGCCGCTGCACCAGCCATATGCACAATTCCCGAACCTGCAAAATCAGCAAAACCATAATCAGAAAGTTTAAACAACCCAAATACTGCCTCATCACCCCAAGTCCAAGCACCTTCTAATGGATAAATAACGGCAGTAAAAACTAATGCAAATACAAAAAATGAAAATAATTTCATGCGCTCGGCAACTGCACCAGAAACAATGCTCATAGATGTTGCCACAAATACCACCTGAAAGAAAAAATCTGCTGCATTTGAATAAGTATCACCCTGACCACCAATACCATCCAACAAAACCCCGCCACCATACATTAAATCATAACCATAAATCATATAGGTTGTACAAGCGATTGCAAACAAACCAATGTTCTTGGTTAAGATTTCAGCAGTATTTTTAGTTCTAACTAATCCCGCTTCTAACATCGAAAAACCAGCCGCCATCCACATAACTAATGCGCCCGTTACCAAAAAGTAAAAAGTGTCTATAGCAAATTGCATTTCTAAAATTGTGTTTTCCATTTTTATCTCCTAAAGTGCTTTTGTATCAGCCTCATTCGTTCTAACACGAACAACATTTTCTAAACTGCTAACAAAAATTTTGCCATCGCCAATTTTGCCTTTACTGCCAGATTTTGCTTCTGTAGTTATGACTTTAATTACATCGTCAACTTGATATGCGTTGGTTGCAATTTCCAACTTAATTTTTGGCAAAAAATCTATCGTATGTTCAGTGCCACGATAAAGTTCTGTATGCCCTCTTTGACGCCCAAAACCTTTAACCGCTGTTGCTGTAATTCCAGAAACGCCTATTGCATGCAATGCTTGCCTAACTTTATCTAGCCTAAATGGCTTGATAATTGCTGTTACCATTTTCATTATGTTTCTCCATTTAATATTTTGTAGTCTTGATAAATAAAAAGCCAGTCATTGTATTTGCATAAATTATGCAAACCCAACAACCAGCTTCTATGCCTTTTTTTAGTTCCATCTTGAAACTGACGAAAAAAACGCCTACTTAAACTACCTTGTTAAGTAAGCGTCAATGCTTCAATATTATGTGTTAATCTCATCTTTGAGAACAACTCGCACATTATATACCAAATAAATGATACCTGTGTGTTCATTATGAAATCAGTTTATAATCATAAACATGCATAAAGCAAGATAGTCTAATTGATTAATTTATCAATCTATCTTACGGAATGCAGAGTTGCACGATTATAATTAACAGATGGGGAATATCAAAATGAAAGAAATAAAACTGTCCGAGATTATCAAAATTGACAATCCAGATAAATACAAATTCCATGCTGCAAGGTGGAATGGTGAGCAACGACCACTTGATTTTTATGTAGAACATCCTGAAAAATGGATTAACTGGAACAGGTGGCGAGATAATAGAGATGACTTCAGTCGTGATTATATTTTCTCTTTAATTAGGTTTTATCATGAGGACGATATGTGGTTGTTTGGTGGAATTTATAAAGTTCTATCGAGAACTCATGTTAACAAAAGCTATAGTTATGAAATTGAAGAGATTGAAGAATATAAGCAATTTGTTGGACGATTAAAAATCCATTTGCCAAAACCTTCTAGGGGTCGTGCCTTTAGATTAGAGAAACACTATAAAAAGATGATGGTTGCTGAAATATTAAAAGAACCTTACACTGGCAAATTATTCCCAGGATATGAAAATATTTGTTTCGATTTTCATACATTACAACCTATCTTCAAGCGGGAAAAACCGGGTT
>CALFDA010000015.1 GCA_937950605.1 uncultured PS1 clade bacterium
AATAAATTAAATCCTGTAAAAGATTTGTTGGTTAAAGTTTAAAAGTTCAAATCAAATATGTCTGATTTTATAATTTTTTGCAAATAAAACGATAAATCGCGATTTTTAAATGTTTGAATCGATGAATGCACTTAATTCCGCTTTTGATAAAACGCCTATCTTAGTCGCCACAACATCTCCATCTTTAAACAGCAACATTGTCGGTATACCACGCACACCATATTTTTGTGGCGATTGATTATTTTCATCAACATTTATTTTAGCAACAACAATCTTGGTATCGTATTCATCAGCAATTTCATCAAGCACTGGTGCTAGTGCTTTACAGGGTTCGCACCAAGCTGCCCAAAAATCGACTAAAACCATTTGTGGTGCATTAATCACATCTGATTCAAAAGATTCGTCCGTTACTACTTTAATTTTACCGCCCATGATTATTCCTTAACTTCGAAATTCTATCTGCAACTTCTTATCGGGTAATAATACCTGATTCAAATGCTATTTGTGATGTTTGATAATTTGGAATCTTTTTGGCAAGTAAACTATTAAAAATTGTTGTAAAACTAATAAAAAACAATTAAATAAGTAAAAATGTTTTGTAGGCAATTGTAAAAAAAAGTAAGTTCGGTTTTAATTAAATTGAATAGTATCTAGTTTATAAGTAAAGTTATTGCGATGTATTAAAACAGGCAAATAATATTTATCTTTGGCAAAATAAGCCACAAGATTTTGCTTTTTGCTAATAATTTTTATTAGGTTATCATCATCGCTAGGTACTTGTTGGTAATACCGTTTTTTTGCGATTCTACCGTTGTGTACCCATAAATAAAATTCAGTTTTTTCTGGATTTTTTTCTAATTCGTGAGTAATTGCAAGCGTTTGACTAAGTGAATCTACCTGTTGTTTTTTAGGGTACACAGTAAAGTCTTTTTTTATTGTGTCAGCGTCTCGTTCGAAGTTTTTATAACGTGTTGAATGTAGTCCAAATTTATCAATGACAAAAGTAGATTTAGCGTGTATTTCGTAGTCTTTAAACAAACTAGCTAACCCCAATGTTTTTGCATGAGCACTATAGTGATATACATTTTTATCTTTATATAAGGTGTGATTTTCTTTGCCAATTTCAAAATCTGACAATAATAATGTGTAACTTGCTTGATGTGGTTTGAGTGCGAATGCTGAGGTTGATAGAAATAGGGCTATAAGTAATGGAATTTTCATCTTTGCAAAACTTTTTTGATGGCTTTAGGATAGAGAATATGTTCTTGTTCTAATACTTTTTTTGCTAGGGTTGTGGCGTTGTCATGTGCATCAATAGTAACCGATTCTTGCAATATAATTTCGCCAGAATCTAGCTCATTGGTAACAAAATGCACGCTAGCACCCGCTTTGGTATCGTCTGCATCGAGTGCGCGTTGGTGTGTATTCAAACCCTTGTATTTTGGTAAAAGTGAAGGGTGGATATTTAGAATTTTTCCAGCAAAAGTAGCGACAAAACCATCTGATAAGATACGCATAAAACCTGCTAGTATTATCAAATCTGGATTAAATTTATTGATATATTTTATTAGTGCGCGGTCAAAATCTTCACGTGAAGAAAATTTTGTGTGCTCAATGACTTGGGTGGTAATACCTGCATCTTTTGCCCGCTTTAAGCCATAAGCATCAGCCTTATTGCTAATTACAGATTGAATATTAACACCAATATCATCAGCCTTGTTGATAATGGATTGTAGGTTAGAGCCCGAACCAGAAATCATAACAATTACATTAGCAGGGTTTTTTTGCATACTACGCTCAAAGGTGAATTTTTATCTTGATTTGCAAGAAGATGAAAATCATTTTTAAATAATGACTTGTTTGCCATTGTTTTTAGTAATCTCGCCAATCAACCAAGCTTTTTCTCCTTGTGTCTCTAGGTGTTTAATGACATCTGCACTTGTATTAGCATTCACAACAAGCACCATGCCCACGCCACAATTAAAGACGCGATGCATCTCTGTTGTGTCAATATTTCCACCATCTTGTAAAAACTGAAAAATTTTAGGCATTTCCCATGATTTTTTGTTTAATTTAGCCGCTAAGCTATCAGGCAATACTCGTGGAATATTTTCTAACAAACCGCCACCTGTAATGTGTGAGATGGCGTGCACTGGATATTTTTTAAGTAATGATAAAACTGATTTGACGTATATTTTGGTAGGCTCAATTAGTTGTTGCAGTTGGTTTTCATTCGGCATTGTTTGCTCTAATACCTTGTGAATTAGCGAATAACCATTAGAATGTGGACCCGAAGAAGCCAATGCAACAATATGGTTTCCATTTGTTACCTTGCTACCATCAATTAGTTTATTTTTATCGACAATGCCAACGCAAAAACCTGCCAAATCGTAGTCTTCTCCTTTGTATATGTTAGGCATTTCAGCAGTTTCGCCACCGATTAGTGCGCAACCTGATTGTTGGCAACCCTTGCCAATTCCTGAGATAACAGAAAACGCAATATCGTTATTAAGCCTACCAGTTGCGTAATAATCTAGAAAAAACAAAGGTTCAGCACCTTGTACGATTAAATCATTAACGCACATCGCCACCAAATCAACACCAATGCTATTATGCTTGTTCAACATTTCAGCAATTTTGAGTTTTGTGCCAACACCATCAGTTGCAGACACCAAAACAGGGTTTTGATATTTGTGAATTGGCAATTCAAACATTGCACCAAAACCACCCAGTCCAGCCAACACGCCTTTTCTAGCGGTGGATTTTGCAATCGGTTTGATTTGCTCAATCAACTCATTGCCTTTACTAATATCAACTCCAGCCTTTTGGTAAGTCAATGATGACATAGATTTTTCCGTATAATTTAATTACTATTTGTATTTTTTGGCACAGATATGAATCTCTCTTCTCTACCGAATGCGCTATCAATTTTACGCATGATTTTAACAGTGCCAGTGGTTATAACGTTGTTGAATAATGATTTTTTTCTAGCAATGATTCTATTTTGTATTGCGGGCATCACTGATGCTTTAGATGGTTGGATTGCCAAGCGTTACTCTTGCCAAACTAGACTTGGATCCATGCTTGACCCAGTTGCTGATAAATT
The DNA here is from genome assembly GCA_937950605.1 of uncultured PS1 clade bacterium. Taxonomy (GTDB): domain Bacteria; phylum Pseudomonadota; class Gammaproteobacteria; order PS1; family Pseudothioglobaceae; genus Thiodubiliella. Next base: position 3,107 of record CALFDA010000015.1, read on the forward strand.
ATTATTAGTGAGTAGCTTTATTACGCTTAATATTATTGGTTTGTTACCATTGTGGTTATTGCTGTTAATTTTCATTAGAGATTTAATGATTGTATCGGGCACAGTTGGTAGTTTTATGGGAGGTGGAGAATCTGATTACAATTTGTTGGCACCATCAAAATTATCTAAGATTAACACCGCCTTGCAGATTGCATTAGTTTTGTTTTTAGTAACAACAAAGTTATATCCAACACTATCTGAGTGGAACATGGCTTTATTTGTTATTGTTGCTACTTCTACGGTGTTAAGTGGTGCTGATTATGCTTGGATTTGGTTTGAAAAAGTCATTTCTCAAGAGAAGCAAAAACAAAAATGAAACAACTTTCTTTGCCTGTATCGCTAAATGCAAAAATGCGTTTATATAACTTTATTGGCGATAAAAATAGTCAAATTCTCACCTTAATTGACACCTTATTTACTGATAAAAACTATGGTATTGTAGTAGTGTCAGGCGATAAATCGAGTGGCAAAACTCATCTTTTGCAAGGTTGTGTGTTTGCGGCAATGGATAGGCAATTAAACTCGGCTTATATTAATGTTCAAGAAAATATACCAAAAGGATTAATCGCCCAATTATATGAAACTAATTGGATTTGTATTGATAATATTCAAGATGCAAATGCCACTCAACAACAAGAATTATTTGATTTATACAACCAAATCAAGCACACACAAACCAAGCTGGTTATTAGCACATTACAACCGCCTAAGAAATTAGAACTGTTAAAAGATTTAAAAACCCGATTATCTTTGGCGATTAATTTCACGCTTGAAAACCTAAGTGATGAACAAAAAAATACTATTTTGGAAAATAAAATGATGGATAAGAATATCCGTATTGACAGCAAAATATACGCCTATTTATTCAAGCACTATTCTAGGGATTTAAACATATTGCTTGATGCAATTACACAATTAGAAAAAGCTTCATTACAACAAAAAAACAATATTACCATTCCACTCATCAAGCAAGTGCTCTTTTAATGTGAGACATTTAAAATTCTAATTTGGCAAACCGGGTATGTTTATCGGGTTCTAAATTTAAATTTGGCAATTTTTGGCATTAGTTGAGAAAATGGAATTTTTTCAAAACTACCATACGATTGCTTAATCGCATCTACCAAGCTTGTAATATCACTAATTGAGTTAGTTGATGAATGCATAACAATCTCTTGCAAAGCAAGCAAACCGCCCATTTTAATTTTTGATTGTTGTCCTACCGATAAATTTGATTGATGATGAGATTTTAAGACAAAATTACTGCGCTCTCTTAGTTGATGATATAGCGATTGACACCGATTCGCAGCGTTTTGATTTACACATGTCCCAAATTCTTTTTCCGCTAAGCAATCTTTAACAGAAAACTCACAACCACAACGAGCACTTAGAATCAAATGTGAAAAACAACAAGCATAATGTTTATTTGGCATAACTTAATTAATCGCAAGATATTTTTATCAACTATTTTATAAAAATTTGCCCATTTATTGTCAAATCTAAATCCACACTTTTTAGTGGCATAAATTAAACATATCCTTACTTATTTTTCAATAGTGCTGTTTTTGCATAAATCCAAAAGCAATTTGTTATGGCAGTATTTAAAATGTTTTTGTAAGCAAAATAGAGTTAAATCGCTACAGTTTTGCTAGTTATTAAAATACATGTGCAGTGTCAGGAGTTGTTTGTGTAATGCGGGGATAGGTTGCACATTTGTTTTTTATTGTTATATCGGTATATTATCATGCTAATATATCCATAAAATTACATGCATAATGCTCTATGAAATATTTGCCTATTTTTGTTGATATTGCACAAAAACCTTGTCTAGTTGTAGGTGGTGGCGATATTGCGTATCGCAAAATCAAATTATTATTAAAAGCTAATGCACAAGTGCACTGTGTTTCAAGGGTGTTTTGTGGTGGTATTGCCCAGTTAGCACAACACGGCACAATCACAATCACGCAAAAAGATTTTGAGGTCAGTGATATAAATGCGCAAGCGTTAATTGTTTCGGCAACAGATGACAAGGTTCTTAACGCAGAGGTATCTGCTTTGGCAAAGGCAGCCAATATTTTAGTTAATGTGGTGGATTCTCCTGATTTATGTAGTTTTGTTATTCCTTCTATTGTTGACAGAAGCCCGATTGTAATTGCCATTTCATCTGCGGGAAAAGCACCTGTGCTTGCACGATTAATTCGCGCTAAATTAGAAAGCACCATTCCAAATGCCTATGGCAAATTAGCAGAATTAGCAGGTAATTTCAGAACTCAGGTCAAAGCCAAATTTAGTAATATTGAAAACCGACGCCATTTTTGGGAAAAAGTTTTTTCAGGCGTTATAGCAGAAAAAGTTTTTTCAGGAAAAATAGGCGAAGCAAAACGAGACTTGCAAATCCAACTAGATGAAAGTACAGACAATAAAATGGGTGAAGTTTATTTAGTTGGTGGTGGACCAGGCGACCCAGACCTGCTAACTTTTAAAGCACTACGCCTAATACAACAAGCAGATGTGATTTTATATGATCGTTTGGTTTCAGACGAGGTGATGGAGTTGGTTAGACGTGATGCAGAGCTTATTTATGTAGGCAAGAAGCGCGACAATCATAGTGTTCCACAGGGCGATATTAATCAATTATTGGTAGATTTAGCTAAACAAGGTAGGCGCGTTTGTCGTCTCAAGGGTGGCGACCCATTTATTTTTGGACGTGGTGGCGAAGAAATTGAAACTTTGGCTGAAAACTCTATAATGTTCCAAGTTGTGCCAGGCATTACTGCCGCCTCTGGTTGCTCTACTTATTCTGGTATCCCACTTACGCATAGAGATTATTCACAATCTTGTCGTTTTGTAACTGGTCACCTAAAAGATGGCACAATGAATTTACCTTGGGATGAGTTAGCCGTTGAACAACAAACTATTGTTTTTTACATGGCACTGAAAGGCGCACAATACCTTGCACAACAATTACAAGCGCATGGAATGCGTGGTGATATGCCAGTTGCCTTGGTTGAAAAGGGCACTACGTTAAATCACAAGGTACATACCACTACTTTAGATAAACTACCTGATTTAGTTGCAAATGAAAATATCCACGCGCCAACGCTTATTATTGTTGGCGAAGTAGTGAAATTAAGAGAGAAACTAAACTGGTTTGACACTTAAAATATTTAACATTCTCCTACTCCAGAGCATCAGCAAACCAACAGCACCCCTAGATTTTCTAAATACATTGAAACAAAAACAATCAACATTTTAAATATCAGATGTTAAAAAATTATTGCTTTGCGCCTAAAGCTTTAACTATTTTTGCTGCTGGACAAAAGCCAGTGAATGCTGATTGAAATGACATAAAACCAACGAAAGCACTAAGCCATAACCAATTTTCATTTACTGCATAAGGGCTAATGCTTGCCCCTAATAGCAACGAAATCATAATCATCGCACCCATTATTGCCATTACTGCATTATTTACTGTCATTGTATTCTCCTTTTTTATAGTTACAGGGCTTTTATTCTAACATATACAAAAAATCTATTTAGGTATAATGCCGTCTTTCAAAAGCGGGAGTGGTGGAATTGGTAGACACGCTGGATTTAGGTTCCAGTGTCATAAGATGTGAGAGTTCGAGTCTCTCCTTCCGCACCATTTTAATTATTCAAAATCAATTACTTACAATATTTTAAATAAAAAGTTTGACTACGTTTTGCTCATACACATGGGCGAACTCTACCGCTTCGCTTAGGTGGTTCGGGGCTAAATAGGCATATATCATTCTAATATCACTATGTCCTAGTATTTTTTGCAACGCCAAAACATCGCCACCATTGATAATAAAATGACTGGCAAATGTATGGCGTAATATATGCGTGTTTTGCCCCTTGTCCAATTCAATGCCAGCATCTTTTAATCCTTAAAGTAAAAATTTTTCATTATCTTTATTTCTTAGTTAAAAGGTAAATGATTATAATATGCCCAAAAAATATAGAACTAATAAGCTTCGCATAATTTATATTATGTTAAATTATGTTAGGCAATTAAGATATGAGCAATAAGCACCTAATGGGTAAAAAGAAACAAGCCATACAAGTTACTAAACGAAGCGGCAGAAAAGAATCTATCGATATGGATAAAATATGTCGTGTCATTAATCAGGCATCTGAAAGACTAAAAGGTATTAGCGTTTCCCAAGTTGAAATGTCTGCAAGATTGACATTCTTTGACAATATTAAAACCAAAGATATTCATAAAATTCTTGTAAAAACTTCAGCTGATTTAATTTCTACAGAGGTTCCAGATTATCAATATTTAGCAGGTAGATTAGTAATAATGGATTTGCGTAAGCAAGCTTTTGGACAATTTAATCCACTTAGCTTATATGCGCATATAACTAAATTAACTTCTTTAGGTTTATATGATAAAGATATTCTTAGAAAATATACCCAAAAGGAAATTGAAGAATTAGGTGAACATATTGATCATAATAAAGATTTTAATTTTACTTATGCAGCAACTAAACAGCTTGAAAGTAAATATTTAATTCAAGATAGAACCACAGGCAGAATATATGAGTCACCTCAATTCTTATATATGCTAGTTGGTATGTGCTTATTTCAAGAATACTCAAAACAGTATCCTGATGCAGATATGTTTGAAGATTTGCGTAATAAAGATTACAGATTAGATTATGTAAAGAAGTTTTATGATGCAGTTTCTGACTTTAAAATCTCTTTGCCAACACCTATTATGGCAGGAGTTAGAACCCCTACTCGTCAATTTTCATCTTGTGTGTTAATTGAAACAGATGATAGCTTAGATTCAATTAACGCAACAGCAGGCTCTATTATTAAGTATATTTCTCAAAGAGCAGGTATAGGTATAGGAGCAGGCAGAATACGAGCATTAGGCAGCCCTATTCGTAAAGGTGAAGTAATGCACACAGGTTGTATTCCTTTTTATAAGCATTTTTATACTGCTGTTAAGTCATGCTCTCAAGGTGGAGTTCGTGGAGGTGCAGCTACTTTATTCTATCCTTTATGGCATTTAGAAGTTGAAAGTTTATTAGTGCTTAAAAACAATGCAGGCACTGATGAAAATCGTATAAGACATTTAGATTATGGAGTGCAATTAAATGGCTTAATGTATCAGCGTTTTATTGATGATAAAGATATTACTTTATTCTCACCAAATGATGTTCCTGATTTATATGAATGGTTCTTTTCAAGTCAAGAGGAATTTAAGCGTTTATATGAGAAATATGAGCAAGATAATTCTATTCGTAAGAAAACTATTAGTGCTAGAGAATTATTCTCTGCATTGATGCAAGAGCGTGCAAATACAGGACGAATATATATCCAAAATGTGGATCATTGTAATAATCATGGTGCTTTTAATGAAACTATAGCACCTATTCGCCAATCTAATCTATGTATGGAAATTACTTTGCCGACTAAACCTTTAAAATCACTAGATGATGAAGATGGTGAAATAGCACTTTGCACATTATCAGCAATAAACTTAGGCTCAATAGATTCTTTAGATGAGCTTAAAGAAATCACTGATATTACTGTTAGAGCATTAGATGCTTTACTAGATTATCAAGATTATCCTATTAAAGCAGCTGAAAAATCTAGTAAAGAACGCAGACCACTAGGAATTGGAGTTACAAATTTAGCATACTATCTAGCTAAAAATAAAGTTAAATACTCTGATGGTTCTGCTAAAAAATTAGTGCATGAAACCTTTGAAGCGTTACAATATTATTGTCTTAAAGCTTCTAATAATCTTGCTAAGGAAGATTGTGTAGGTTATAAATACGCTGAAACAAAATATTCGGCAGGAATCTTACCTATTGATACTTATAAAAAAGAAGTAGATAATATCTACCCAAATAAATTAAAATTAGATTGGGAAACATTGCGTAGATCTATTGAGAAACATGGATTAAGAAATTCAACACTAACTGCACAAATGCCTTGTGAAAGTTCATCACAAATTTCAAATTCTACTAATGGTATAGAACCAGCTAGAGCATTTGTTACAGTTAAGCAATCTAAAGATGGTTTAATGAAACAAGTAGTCCCAGAATTTGAAAAATTAAAAGATAATTATGAATTATTATGGGATATAAAGGATAATAACGGATATTTAGAATTATGTGCTATTATGCAGAAGTTCATGGATCAAGCAATTTCTGTTAATACACATTATGATCCCTCTTTGTTTAGAGGCAAAACACCAATGAAATTGTTTCTGATGGACTTATTAAAAATCTATAAATACGGTATTAAAACGCTATATTATCATGCAACACACGATGGTAGTGGTACAGAATGGAGCCCTGAATATACAAGTAGTTGTGCAGATGGTGTTTGTGAGTTATAAAGATGTCATATAGCGTTTTCAACAAAACAGATGCTGACACGCTAAAACAGCCGATGTTCTTTGGTAATTCAGTTAATGTTGCACGTTTTGACAAACAAAAGTTCCCTATTTTTGAAAAACTAACAGAAAAACAATTATCATTTTTTTGGCGACCTGAAGAGGTTGATTTGTCAAAAGACAAAATTGATTTTGCTAAACTTAATGATATTGAAAAACACATTTTTTTATCTAATCTCAAGTATCAAACTCTGCTAGATAGCATACAAGGCAGAAGTCCTAATATCGCATTTTTGCCGATTGTATCATTGCCCGAATTGGAGAACTGGATTGAAACTTGGTCTTTTTATGAAACTATACATTCACGTTCTTACACCTACATTATCCGTGCTATTGAAACTAATCCAGGGCTGATTTTTGATGACATTATGCAAAACAAGGCGATTATTAAACGTGCTGAAAATGTCTCTGCTAGATATGATGATTTTATCAAATGGACACAGTTATATTTGCATGGCGTTAAAACAAAAACAATAAGTTTAGATGCTTTAAAACGGAATCTATACTTAACCTTGATGTCTGTCAATATCCTTGAAGGTATCCTTTTTTATGTATCTTTTGCCTGCTCATTTGTTTTTGCTGAAAATGCACTTATGGAGGGCAACGCTAAGATTATTAAGCTTATTGCTAGAGATGAAGCATTGCACCTAGCAGGCACACAACATATGCTTAAAATAATGCAAAGTGGTAAAGATGATGCCGATATGTTGGGCATTGCTAAGAGCTGCAAGGGTGAGGCGAGAAATATGTTTATGCAAACCGTCAACCAAGAAAAAGCATGGATTGATTATCTGTTCAAAGACGGGAGCATGCTAGGCTTAAACGCCGAAGTTCTTAAGCAGTATTTGCAATATATCACTAATGTTCGCATGCAGGCTATCGGGCTTGAACCACTATTTGATGCCCGCCCTAATCCGTTGCCGTGGATTAATCATTGGCTGGATTCTGATGCGGTACAAGTAGCGCCTCAAGAAACCGAGGAGACTTCTTATTTAGTGGGGGCAATTGACAACAACATCCTAGATGATGCTGATTTTGGCGGTTTTAAACTATAAATGTTGTCCTGTCCATTTTAAAAATAAATAATGATTGATGTTTAAAATTGATGTTGAAAATATCAATGGCAAAACCGAGTCTTTGTATGTGTTTGGTGAGAACTCGATTCTTAGCGAACTAGAAGATAATAACATAATGCTAAGCTATTCTTGTCGGCAAGGACATTGCGGGTCTTGCATATTACAGTTATTATCAGGTGATGTGATGCATAAAGATTACCTAGTGCCACTTTCTCAAGGGGAAATTTTAGCTTGTCGAGCCAAACCCATCAGTGATATTAAAATTAGTACGCGAGATTTTTAGAGGCTGTTTTTCAATAAAAATCTCACCAGCAAAGGGTATAAACTACTTATATTACCTCTATTT
>CALFDA010000016.1 GCA_937950605.1 uncultured PS1 clade bacterium
AATCATCAAATTGAAAAAAAGTTTCACCAACACTTCCATTTAATGCCACTGTTAAACACTTACCCTTAAAGTTTGGCTCACTATCAAAAAAACCAGTAACGCCATTATTAAAAGATGATGTTGTAACATAAGGTGTATCACCATTATCTAATTGATTTTTAGGTAATGCTGTTTTTTTATTCAAATAGCATAAACCATTCTCTTGTTTTTTTGGAATATAAACTACTGGCACTAATTTAATAATACCTTCTCTATGTGTGATATGCTTTTCCCTCCATCTTTGTTGTTTAACAAGATAAGTTAAAGCCTCTTTTACAGATATATCCAATCCTTTCTCAATATCTACAATATCAGGTATTTTGCTCTCTATATAGACTTCAGGTATTAATTCACAATTAGTATCGTTAATGTTTAATTTACATATTGTTTTAAACTCAGGAACACTATCAATATTAAAACTATTATTTGACAAGAATATAGTTAAATCTTGGGCAACTTCATTAAGTTGATTTCTCTCTTTATGGCTTCTTACTCTTTTCCCTTTTTTCTTTACAAGCCCATCAGTAATTGCTCTTGCAAAATAAACATTTTGATTGTCAAAATCGTGTGCAATGCCTTTTTTAATGAATACACCAACAGTCCCAACATTAACAGGATAAAAAAGCTCGTCAGGTAAAGTTACAACAGATAGCAAAGTGTTGTTATTTAACAGGTGTTGCCTCCATTCTTTACCTGCCCCACCTTCAACCATAACTGATATAGGCACAATAGCAAAAAGATTAGCTCCATCCTCCATTTGAGATAAGGCGTAATTAATAAAATCTCGTTCTTTTTCGCCTGATTTTTTCAAAGCAAAAGGTGGGTTCATTAATACTTTAGTAATAACTGGGTTTTTACAATTAACGATTGTGATTTTTTTATCTCCATCTTTGGTGGTGATAGTTTGCAATCTTTTTTCAAAAACCCCTGTCTCGTGATTGTTTTTGGTAGTTTTGTTGATGTTTTTTTGAAAACAGTTGCCTTCACTCATATTGTTGCGACCATCACCCCTAAATATCATATTTACCAGTGCTAAGGCTACCACTTCATCGTCTTGTTCCACTCCAAATAAGTTATAAGTTTTGAATTTATCTATTTGTTCTTGTGTGGCTGTTTTTTTAACACTATCAAAAGCAGATACCAAAAATCCAGCTGTGCCACAGGTTGGGTCAAGCACATAGTCTTTGTGAGTGATGTTTAACACATTAACTGCAAATTCTGTAATATGTCTTGGTGTTAAAACAATGCCTATCTCTTTTGCCCCATTACCATATTTTAAAAACTTTTCGTAAAATTCACCCAATACATCTTTACCCGAAGCCATTGCATTTTTAATATCCAACGAATTGAGTTCTTTTATAGTGTACTTAATTGCATCTCTATATTTGATGTGGTTTTCTGTTGTTGGCGGTAATTCCAATTTAAGGAAATTAAAAAAGTTTTCCTTACGCACTGCTCTTAATTTCTTTTCAATTAAATTATTAACACTGTTAACCAATGTAGTAGTGTCCTCTTCTCTCATGTTGATAGGAGTATTTAAAGACATTGACAATACCAGCCCAGCAATAAACCTTGCTCGTTTGTTTTTATTGATACCTGAATTATGTAAATTCTCATTTATATCTATTGCTGAACTTATATATTTTTCCTCAGGAATATCAGGTAAATCTGACCACTTAAAAGTATCATGCTCCAGCATGTAAATCGCTTGTTCTTTGGACAGTAATATGTTTTTAGTTTTACCGTTAAATAAAACATCAACCCATTTTTCATTTTTAAAATATTGGTTCTTAACAATATATCCGTCTGTATCATTACCAGCAACACCTGATATGAGAATGCAATTTATATCAGAACTTGAATTGATTTTTTTAGCATATTGATTTTTAGCTTCGTCAAGTGCTTTGTCAATATCTTTTAAATCTCTTTTGCTCTCAATAACCCAAAAGTCAAAATCACTTAGTTTAATGACTGCCTCAGGCATATCTCTAACTAAAACTTCTTTAAGATATTTATTTGATAAAGGCTCATTTTGTTTATAGACTTCACCTTCAGTTACTCGTGCAGGATTTTGCACTACCCAGCCTAATAACTCTAATTGTTCTTTAATATATGAATAAGCATCTACTTCACTGTTTGTTGGATTTTTTGTATGCATATCCTACTCCGTCAATTCCTTATTACTATTATTGCCAATCACTTGCGAGTCAAACGCACTGTTTTATTGCCATTGCATGCATTTTGCTATGCTTTTATCAATCTAGGGAGTTATATACTTAAATCCGCAAACTCAGTTACGAAGTATGGCATGCATAAGAGCAATAGAAACAACCATTAGTTGCATTATACCCTCTTATTTTCGCTTCATTCACAGCCACGTTGCAACTATAAAACATTCCTAAATACTCTTTAGTTATGTTCTAGTGGCATGTGAGAACACTCTTCTTTATGAACTTCATGGTCTCCATTGTTTTGAGCATTCTTATTTACATAGTGAAACCATTGCAAAATAAACAAAACCTATCCCTTTGCTAATTTAATAGTTTGTTGCT
>CALFDA010000017.1 GCA_937950605.1 uncultured PS1 clade bacterium
AATATTGCAAAGTTTCGATATTAATAGGTGTTTGACGAAAGTCAATAAACTCGAAATCAATTTTTTGAGTTTGCAAAAACTTAGTCGCTTGTTTGACAGTATCACAATTTTTTATGCCATACATTTTTATCATTTATCGCTCCAAAGGCGGTTTTTTTGCTTTTTCTCTTAACCAATTAATGGCTTTAAAAGTTGCATCATTGCGAATAATCTTTAATTCTAAGTTGCGCTTACCTGGAAATTCCATTAAAAATAACCCTAATAAAATAGAAATAACTCCTTGACCAGGGGTAAGCAACATAATAATTCCAACTAACAATAACACAAATCCGAAAAAGTTTTTGATAGTCGTTATAAAGAAGTTACGCCCATTTTTACGGTAATTGTTACGGACAAAATAATCGGCGGGAATTTTCCCTAACAGCCATGGCATGGCTAAAATACTGACGATAAAAACAATCCCTGAAATAATACCTATGGCTATCAGTATGTTTTCATATTCAGCAAAAATATTGTTAATAAAGTCTAACATTTTGGGATCTCAACATTCTAATAAAAAAGTAACTGGTCCATCATTGGTAAGCGACACCTGCATATTAGCACCAAAAATACCACTGGCAACTATTGGATGAACGCGCTTAATTTGCATCAAAAAATAATCATATAATGCCTCTGCTAAAATTGGCGATTTTGCCGTGGAAAAGCCTGCGCGCGTGCCTGATTTTGTATCAGCCACTAAAGTGAATTGCGATACCACAAGCACCCCGCCCTTAATGTCGGTAACAGACAAATTCATCTTTTCTTGTGCATCAATAAATACTCTATAAATTAGTATCTTCTTAAGCATTTTATCAACCTGTGGCTTTTCGTCGCCTTTTTCAAGCCCTAAAAAAACCAACAAACCCTGTTTAATTTCACCCGTAATTCTTCCATCAACCTCAACCTTAGCATTAACGACGCGCTGAATAAGTGCTTTCACTTTGATAAGTAGGTTATATCAGCAACCCGCAAAAACAATGCTCTAATACGGTTAATTAAAGCTAACCTTAATTTTTTTAAGGCTGGATTTTCATCATTCACCATCACATTATCAAAAAAATCGTCAATCACAGGTTTGAGGCTTAAAAATGCTACTATCATCGCAGGATAATCTTGATTTATATTGATTTTTTCAAGTGCCTGATGTAGTTCTTTATCAAACTCACTAGCATTATCAAACTCTATCATATCAACACTTATTGTTGATTCATGACTATCTTTTAGAATGTTCTTAATACGCTTGTTGACTTCAATTAAGCCACTAGAATTTTTATCTTGCATAAATTCATGTATGGCCTTAATACGCAAATGATAATCATAAACAGATGTTGATGTGTGTTGTGCTGCCAACACTGCTTTTACTGCTGCCTTATCAATGCCCTTGTCTTGATAATAAGATTCTAATCTCTCGAGGACAAAATGACGAATCTTAGCGGCAATATCTGTATTAAAACCATGCAATTTAGATGATTCAAATAACAATTCTGATAAGTTTAAGGTTAATTTTGCCTCAATCATTATGCGCAACAAGCCGAGTGCCGAGCGTTTTAGTGCATAAGGGTCTTTCGAACCTGTTGGTTTATGTCCAATGCCATAAATACCCACAATGCTATCAACTTTATCAGCAACAGCAACACACAAGCCTTCAACTGTTGAGGGCAATCTATCGCCTGAAAATCTTGGATAATAATGCTCGCTAATTGCAGTTGCAACCGCGATATTTTCGCCATCATTTAGCGCATAATAACCACCCATCACACCTTGTAAATCGGCAAACTCACCCACCATATCGGTTACTAAATCTGTTTTCGACAATAACCCCGCGCGCGCGCTGTTTGCCCCGTTAGCACCAATAATATCAGCAACATAACTTGATAATACCTCGATACGTCTAACCTTTTCACCCATTGACCCAAGCCCGTCCATAAACAATACATTGTCTAATTTTGAGATTCTAGATTCCAAAGTTGTTAATTTATCTTGCTCATAAAAAAATTCTGCATCACTTAAACGCGGACGAATAACACGCTCATTGCCATCAATAATAACTGATAAATCAGTGGGATTAATATTAGCAACTGCAATAAAAGCGGGCAATAACTTGCCTTGTTTATCTACCATGTGAAAATATTTTTGATGTGATTTCATAGCAGAAATCAACACTTCTTCTGGAACCTTTAAAAATTTTTTGTCAAAATTACCCGAAACAGCACATGGGCATTCAACCAATGCGCATACTTCGTCCAACAAGTATTCATCAATAACAGCTTGGGCATTGTTTGCACTTGCTACTTGTATGACTTGATTGCGAATTATTTCTTTGCGCATTGCAAAATCTGCTTGAATTTGCGCTTTTTCAAGCAGTGTTGTTTGATAGGCTTTAGCGTTATCAATATCAAACATCTTCTCGCCTGTGAAACGCATTCCACGAGTGGTATTGCCGCTATCAAGCCCCATAATATTTGCTTTAATTGTATTGTTGCCTAACAACATAACCAACCAATGCACAGGGCGCGCAAAATTAAAATCTAAATCAGCCCAACGCATTGCACGTGTAATAGGAATTTTTTTGATGGCTAAATTTACTACTTCTGGCAATAAATCTTGTGTCTTTCTACCTTGTTTCTCTTGTGTAAAAAAATAATAATCAACGCCATTAAATGCCTTCTTTGCTAAATTTTCTTTGTCGACACCACAAGATTTGGCAAACCCCTCAAGTGCTTGCTCGGGCGCATTTACCGCTGGTCCTCTACGCTGAATTGTTTGATTTTCTTGTTGCGCCTGCAAATCATGCACTAAAACCGCCAAACGTCTTGGCGTAGCAAAGGCAGACACTTTATTAAAAGATAAATTTAGTGCTTTAAGCTGTTGTGTTAAATTATTGCTTAGTGAATTTGATAGTTGTTTTAATAATTTAGGTGGCAATTCTTCAGTGCCAAGTTCTAATAAAAAATCTTGTGTAATCATATTATGTTAAGGTCAATACAATTTTAGAGGCTATTTCCTCTGTTTTTTAATCTAAATACTAGGGCGGTAACTAAACGCAATTTACTCTCTAGTGAATTTTACCAGTATTGTTTTTGTGTAAATCCAAAAACAACCTAGTGAATATATGGATTCTCATTGCCCTTGGTATAAAAAACAATTTGCCGACTTGAGATTAATCAAAAGTTAATGAGTTTTTGTGTTTAAGTCATTACTCATTAACTTTGAAAATGAATTTTATGTTAGGGTCAAATATGCTAGCGTCAGGCGGACTTGGTAATGGTGAGGCTTTATTTACTGCTCGTATAATTGAATTCCTAAAAGAAACTTCCCTACTCTTGTTATCAACGCTACAAGAATCTATCTTAACTTTTTTTACATTGCCACCTTTATCCTGCACAATGTCCACCGCACAAGTCCAATTATCTTTTGCGCCACCGTAACGCCATTGGTTATGGACTCTCGAGGCAATTTGGGCGATATAACTTACTTTAAGTTCGCCTAAAATTTTCTGTTGCTTAGCTTTTATTTTTTCTGATGCTTGTAACTCAGCCGCTTCGGCTAATTTGCGTTTTTTTTGCTCTTCTTTGAACCTTTTGGCTTCAGTTTTACGCTGTTTTTCTATGGCTTGTTTTTTCTCTTCTGCATCTTTAGCCTTTTTTTCTGCTATTTTTCTTTTTTTCTCAGCTAAGGCTTTAGCAGCCTTTGCTTGTTCGGTTCGCGCTTTAAGTTTGTTAATTTTTCGTTGTTTTTGATAGCGCTGATCCTCTAGCTCTCTTAGATATTTTTGTTTAAGTTTAATTTTTTGTTGCTTTATTGTTCTAGCTTCGTCTAAGGCAGATTCAGAAATAATATATTGGTTTAGTTTTATGGTTTTTTTAACCTTGTGATTGTCGACATCAAAATTGTCTGCATGCGCATGTTGTGCAATTTCAACATGTTTATCACTTGTGTTGTTATTTTTTAATTCTAATATTCGTTGCTTATCTTCTGGTGCTTGCTCCCACAATAAAACAACAATTATCAATGCATGAAACATTAACGAAACACTAAAGGCAACAGGGCTATTTTTAATGATTTTGGGTGTTTTTTTTTGCAAATAACCTAGAGTCATTTTCCAATTATTCCTACTTTTTTGATACTAGTATTTTTCTGAATAAACGTCAATAACTCAATATATCTGCCGATATTAGCCATTTTATCTGGTTTAATAGCAACCACTAAATTTGGGTTAATCTTGCCCTCTTCCTCTATTTCTACAATAATTTGCTCTAAAGTAGCAGGGTTTTTTGATTCGCCAATATAAAAATAACCATTTTTATCCATCGAAACAATTACAGGGTCATTTTCTATCAAATCTTCTACAACTACATCTTTGTTTAAGACAGTTAAATCGACTTCAATACCCTGTTCGAGAATCGGTGTGGTTATCATAAAAATCACCAACAACACCAACATCACGTCAATATAAGGAACAATATTGATGTTAGCATCGACATTAACTTTGTTACGTTTTGGCAAATATATCATAGTTTTAAAATGTATTTACCGTTGAAAAATAACAAACATTTTCTCAACAAAAGTGCTGTATTGACTAGCAATATCATTAATTTGTGTAGAAAAGCGATTGTAGGCTATAGTAGCCGGAATTGCGGCAAACAAACCAAAGGCTGTGGCAATTAATGCCTCGGCAATACCAGGGGCAACCACAGCAATGCTAGCCTGTTTAACTGATGTTAAGCCAATAAAAGAATGCATAATGCCCCACACTGTGCCAAACAAACCAATATATGGGCTTGAAGATGCGATCATCGCTAAAATGCCTAAGTTGTTCTCTAGTTTTCCAACTTCGTTATTTGCCTTAGTATTCATAATTCGATAAGCACGCTCTGCACTAGATTTTTTATCAGCTAGCCCTACATGGATAAATTCTTGATAACCTGAAGAAAAAATATTTGGCATTGCGCCAACATTCGGCATATCAGGTTGTGATTCGTTGAGTGCTTTCTCTACAGAAAAATGCTGGGCAAACTCTTCAATATCACGTCTAACCTGTAATAAAGTTTTCTTTTTCGAAAAGATAATTGTCCAAGAATAAATACTCATTACCAGCAAAATCAACATTACCATAGAAACAACAAAATCGGCTTGAGTAATCAAGTTTAAAATGCTAATGCTGCCATCAACAAACTCATTAGCACTATTAATAATGGTGATATTATTATCCATTTATTCTCTCCTTATTGTCTCCACTAAAACAACACGACCACGTATCCCAAACAATGCCTTATTTTGCCCTAAGCGTGTCATTTTCTGTGAAAAAATTAAACATGTGCACTTTTTATTAAGTGAAGTTTTTACAATATGGCATTTCGCATCGTGCGAATAACAAAAAACTGCATTGTGATTGACAATAACCGTATTTTGTCCAAAGCCTAAATTGTGCAAACACTCATCACATTCTTTTTCAAATTCCTAAGTGTAGCATGATACACCACGCCACAACTATCTGTGTATGCATAAAGTCTCAATAACGCCTCGCATTAGTTTTATTTGGTTGATATAGAAGCGTTCAATATTCTATTGCACCCACAGACAAAAATTCAATTAATTCTTAATATTGGTTAATTTTTAGCTAAATTTTTGCGTTATTAGGTTTTTTATAAAACCTCAATTATTACGCTGTTTGCCATTTTTTCAACTAGGCGCATTCTGCCGAATCAGAGTTATTGTAGTTATAGTGGTATTAATTTAGTCTATTTCTAGGCTTATACAATGCACAACTGTATGGCTTTAAAATATAATGTTATTTGATGGATTAACCTAGTTAATTATTAACGCATTAATTGAATTTGGATATTATGCGTTAAAACCACAAAAATTACATAACAAAGAGGCTAAAAAACATGAAAAATCAAGCAATCACAATAAGAAAAGTCGTTAAAGAATTGAATAAAAAAGATGGTGGTTTTTGGCTACCAAATATTCAAAGAAATTTTGTATGGAAAGAGCAGCAAATAGAAAAACTTTTTGACTCCATAATGAGAGACTATCCAATTGGAACGTTACTTGTATGGAAAACAAAAAATAAGATAAAACATAGGAAATTTGTAGATAACTATAAAAATGATACAAAATTCAATGATTATGATACGGACGATAAATGTAAATTGCTAGTTTTAGATGGTCAACAACGATTACAAAGTTTGTTTATAGGGCTTTGTGGTAGTTATAACGGAAAAGAGTTATATTTTAATATTTTAAGTGGTGATGAAGCACCTCCCGAAGAAATGAAATATACTTTTAAATTCAAAAATAAACCTAGCGAAGAGTGGATTAAACTCAAAGACATGGTTTTTTGTGAGAAAAGCGGTTATTCTATGCATCAAGATATTTTATCTTCATTAGGGCACCAAGCAACAGTAGAGGAGCAGGATAAAATATGGAGAAATGTTGCTGATGTGATTAAAGTGTCTACAAGTGATGAGCGAATTATATATCAAGAATTTGACAGTGTAGACAACCCAAAGTTATATGGTGACGACGATGTAGTAGAAATATTTATTAGGGCAAATGCTGGAGGGACAAAATTAGGCAAATCTGACTTGCTTTTTTCATTATTAGTATCTGGTTGGGACGAAGTGGAAGAAAAAATGGAAAATCTACTAGAAGATTTAAATCAAG
>CALFDA010000018.1 GCA_937950605.1 uncultured PS1 clade bacterium
TGAGTTGTTTCAATGGCGGTGCCAGATGGCCCAGTTTCCGTGAGAGCTGAATCGGAAACTCCCAGTTGTTTCTGATATTGAAACTGCAACCTATTTGAAAAAATTAGGGCGAGAGTTAGTAACTTATAGTCGTAATCCAGATAAACATTTTGAGTTTTTTTTCTTAACCAATAGTGGTATCAATGCGTTTGCTGGTCCTTATGGGTATATCGGCGTATACACAGGCATGTTATTACACTCGGATTCTGAATCCGAATTAGCGGGTGTGCTATGCCATGAAATATCGCATGTTACCCAAAACCATTTGGTAAGATTTTCTGAAAAATCACACAAACAAAGTTATTTAATGTGGGCGGGGGTATTAGTATCAGCATTAACTAAAGATCGTCAGGCATCAAATGCTATTTTTACCTCCACCATTGCAGGCACTTTACAACAAAATATTAATTTCACACGTAAACATGAATGGGAAGCCGATAGAATCGGTACTATGATGTTGAATCGTTCTGGGTTTGACCCGCGTGGTATGGTGAATTTTTTTAAAAAATTAAAAAACCAACCTAACGCTAGGGAATTTTTACGTACGCATCCACTTAGCATCAATCGTATTTCGGACAGTTTACAGCGTTTAAAACACCGTTCTGGTGGATATAGAAAAGATTCTTTCGAGTATGAAACTATTAAGGCTAAATTATATTATCAACGATACAAACGCATCAAAAGAAACAAAAATCAAGCTCTCAGCAATTATATGCAAGCTTATCAAGCGTTTGACAAACAACAATACCAAAGTGCAAAACAGCATATAGAAAAATTACTATCTATTAATAATGCTAAGCCCAGCCATATTTTAGCAGGGCGTATTTATGCCAAACTTGGAGATGTAGACAAGGCACAAAATTACTTTAAGAAAAATGATTTAATTCAAGATGAGGCAAGTGCATATTATGCTGCTAAGGCTTATTTAGACAATCGCAAAGCGCGTTTGGGAGTGTCGGTTTTGAAATCATTTTTACAAGCGAATCAGGGTAGTTATGAATCTTACAAATTATTGGCTTTATTGTATTTAAAGCAAGGCGATATTGGAAGATCGCATATTCAAAAAGCAAAATCACTTGTCATGCAAGGCAAATTAAAGCAGGCAGTCGGACATTATGAACGCGCCAAAACATTAGTTAATTCACAAGATTTATACGATGTTATAAATGCCAAAATTGACTCCTTGCAAGAAATAATAAATTTAGAGTCTAAATAATTTTGGGTTCTGACTAGCCAAGCACTCTTTTTCTAAAGTCTATAAGCAAAATTCTGTAAAGATTTTGCCCTCTATTATTAAACCTAAATTCACACTCTTATAAGATGTAATTCAAGGTTGTTTTTATGCATTCCTCTAAACTTATTTAACCTTGTTTTAGCGTAAGCCCAAAAAGTTTAGCCTACAATCATCAAGATTTAAAAGCAGCTGAAATAATACAAGCGGGTAATCTGTTATAATTTCAAAGATTATAATCACACTAACTTGATATGAATTTGGATTATCTTGATTTTGAACAACCTATTGCTGAGTTAGAAAGCAAAATTGAAGCACTCGAAAATGTCAAAGATAAAGTGGATATTTCTCAAGAAATAGCCGCCTTGGAAGAAAAAAGCAACGCATTAACAAAAAAGATTTTTTCATCACTTTCAGGTTGGCAAATCGCGCAATTAGCACGTCATCCTAATCGACTCTATACCCTAGATTATATTGGCTATGTATTCGATGAATTTAATGAGCTTCATGGTGATCGCACTTATGCAGATGACAAGGCAATTATTGGTGGTATAGCAAAATTAGGCGATATATTTGTAATGTTTATTGGTCAACAAAAAGGTCGCACCACACAAGAAAAAATCAAGCACAATTTTGGCATGTCGCGACCTGAAGGCTATCGTAAGGCCCTACGCTTGATGAAAATGGCAGAAAAATTTTCATTACCAGTTGTTACTTTTATTGATACACCAGGTGCCTATCCAGGCATTGGCGCAGAAGAGCGAGGGCAATCTGAGGCTATAGCTAGAAATTTATACGAAATGTCTACTTTATCAACGCCTATTATCTCTGTGATAATTGGAGAAGGTGGTTCGGGCGGTGCTTTAGCCATTGGTGTAGCGGATAGATTAATGATGTTTCAATACAGTATTTATTCGGTAATCTCACCCGAGGGCTGTGCTTCTATTCTTTATCAAGATGCCAGCAAGGCGAGTGTGGCAGCAGAATCACTTAAATTAACCAGCACTCAACTGCAAGCAGAAGGGTTGATTGATGGTATTATTTCTGAACCACTTGGAGGTATTCATCGTAATCCAAAACAAGCAAAAAACTTATTAAGAGAAGCTTTAAAGCAACAACTTGAGGCACTTGCTGATGTGGATATCGAACAACTACTTCAACAACGCACAAAAAAACTTTTAGGTTTTGGAAAATTTAAAGATCAAGGATAGTTTTCTCAAGGACAAACAAATCGTCTTGGGATTAAGTGGCGGTGTTGATTCTGTGGTTTTATTACATTACCTACATACGCATTATGCAAACAATTTACGTGTTGTGCATTGTAACCATCACCTATCAAAACATTGTAATGAGTGGGCGACATTTTGCAAAAATTTGTGTGCTGCGTTAAATATCAATTACACTAATATTGATATTAAGTTGTTAAAAAAGTCTAACATTGAAGAAAATGCACGCAAAAGTAGATACAATGCATTATCACGCAATTTATTAAAATATGAGGTATTGTGTACTGCACATCACAAAAATGACCAAGCGGAAACTTTGTTGTTGCAATTATTTCGTGGTTGTGGTGTTGCTGGACTTGCGGCTATGCCAAAATTAAAACCTTTTGGCAAGGGCGTGCATTATCGTCCAATGTTAAATATCGGCAAAATTGCTTTGCTGAAATATGCTCAAGACAACCACTTGAGTTGGGTCGAAGATGGCAGTAATACCAACACAAATTTCCGTCGCAATTTTCTAAGACTAAATATTGTCCCCAAACTAGAAACGGTTTATAAAAATCTAACTACAACCTTATTGCGTAGCGCAAGACACCAATCTGAAGCTTTGCAACTAATACAAGATTTGGCAAAAATTGACATTGCAAAAAACCAACTTATCAGTGGCGAACAACTCAATATTAAACCGCTGATGCAACTTCACCCTTATCGCATCAAAAATATTATACGCTATCACCTCAAATCGCTAAATTTTGCACTGCCATCTGATAAGATTATGCAACAAATACTCGATTTATTATTTGCCAAACAAGATGCTAATCCTTTAGTAAATTGGGGGGCATTTGAAGTGCGTCGCTATAAAAATAAGATTTATTTTCTTGACACTCAAGCAACAAAAAATCAAGACTTTTGCCCTTATTATGAAGAGTTTAAGGATATTGAGCATTTTTCTATTCGCTATCGCACTAAAGGTCAACGCATCAGAATACATGGCAAACAGCATTCGCAATCACTAAAGAAAGTTTTACAAGAAGTTGGTATTCCTCCTTGGAAAAGAAACACTTTAAGAATGTATTATATTCAAGATGAGTTACGTGCGATGGAGTGCATTGGTTATATGCAAAACGATAAATAATTGCTTGACTATTCAACCTTGCAAAAGTGTGCGAAATATGTAAATCTTCAAAAATCCAGATTGTTGCCAAATTACGATTGGTAAAAGGCAATTTTTCGTTAAACTTGGTTTTAGTGCTATGGTTTAGCCTAACAATAAATATTTATTTGGAAGTTGTTAATAAGGTTAATTTCTAAAATTATTGCCAGCAATTTAATAACAATGATGGGTATTTTGGATACAAATGAGTTTCAATAATTCAATAAAAACACAGGAATAGCAATTTTTTTGACTAAAAAAATTACAATTTTCAAAGAACTTAGATTTTTTGAGTTTTTAAACTATGGGTCTTTGGTTATGTGGTGCTATTTTGCTGTTAAAATGGACAGGAGTTTGTGTATAAAACTTATTTATGAAAAATTTCATTAAAATTACTGTGCTAACTTTTTTTATCATTAGTATTTCCGCTTGTGGCAGAATGGGCGAACTAGAAAAAGTTAAATCTTTGTCAACTGCTGTTATAACATATACCACATAAAACTTGGGTTTTTCTTATAACAATCAAATATTACATGCAGAATCTGTTGCGTTAACAGATTTGGTAGAGTCTTATGGCTCGCCAATTTATGTTTATTCACGCACTGATATTGAGAATAATTGGCAAGAATTTGATCAAGCATTTGGATTGCATCCGCATTTGGTTTGCTATGCGGTGAAAGCAAATCCGAATTTAGCAGTGTTGAATGTACTGGCTAAGATTGGTGCTGGGTTTGATATTGTTTCTATTGGTGAGTTAGAGCGCGTATTAGAAGCAGGAGGAGAAGCACATAAGTGTGTATTTTCTGGAGTGGCAAAAACCGCAGTTGAGATACGACGCGCACTTGAAGTAGGTGTGCGTTGTTTTAATATTGAGTCCGCCTCAGAGTTAAACAAAATAGAATCTATTGCCCAGTCTATCGGCAAACAAGCACCAATTTCTATTCGTGTCAATCCTGATGTTGATGCTAAAACGCATCCTTACATATCGACAGGACTCAAAGAAAATAAATTTGGTGTTGATATAGATGAAGCACTCGGACTTTATCAAAAAGCACAAGATTCTAAGTATTTGAGCGTGTGTGGAATAGATTGCCATATCGGTTCACAAATTACCGAAGTATCACCATTTTTAGATGCGCTCGATAAGGTTTTGATATTGTTCGAACAATTAAAAAAGCAAGACATTAGCATCTCTCATTTGGATTTGGGTGGCGGTGTTGGCATTGATTATGCGGGCGAGCAAACCATTGATATTCAAAACTATATTAATGCTATTATCAGCAAAGTTGGTGCAATGGGGGAAATTGAGATTATTATAGAACCTGGTAGAGCTGTTGTAGGCAATGCAGGTGTATTTATTACTAAAGTTGAATATCTGAAACAAAATTCGACCCATGCATTTGCGATTGTAGATGGTGCCATGAATGATTTATTGCGTCCTAGTTTTTATAATGCTTATCATCGAGTGCTAACTGTTGACAAAAATGCTATCGGCATTCAATCTAAATGGGATATTGTTGGTCCTGTTTGCGAAACTGGTGATTTTTTGGCCAAAGGCAGAAATTTATCGCTTACAGAAGGTGATTATTTAGCGGTGATGTCTGCAGGTGCGTACGGTTTTACCATGAGTTCAAATTATAACTCACGCACACGCGTAGCAGAGGTGATGGTATCGGGCAACACACACCAACTAGTACGCGAGCGTGAAAGTGTGCAAGATTTATTTGCTAAAGAGTATTTAATAAAATAACGTGAATATCGTTGGCAAGACTAACTTATAAGGAGTTAATTTGTGGTTAAAGAAAGACATATTGTTGATTATATTTCTAGCAAAAAAATTAAAGCAACGCCTGAAGAAATAGAGGCGGTTCAGGTATTTTCTAAAATACTTGTGGAAGATTACAAATATCCTAAGAAAAATATAAAAACTAGACCTCAACATAGAGTTAAAGTAAGACCATCTGATACCAAGAAAGAATATCCTGTCGATATTGCAATTTTTTCAGACAATAAAAAACAGGATAAAGATATTTATATAATTGTTGAATGTAAAAAATCTGACAGACAAGACGGAATAACTCAACTTCAAGATTATTTAAGATTTTCAAGAGCATATTTAGGCGTTTGGTTTAATGGCAGAGAAAGGGTTTTTATAAGGAAAGTAGAAAAGAAAGGGAAAATTGAATTCGAAAAGATACCTAACATACCTATATTTGGACAAAGAGTAGATGATATAGGTAAGTTTAAAAGGCAAGATTTACAGCCTACGCATAATTTAAAAGCTACCTTTAAATCTATTAGAAACTATTTAGCTGGTAATGCTGTTGGTGCAACAAGAGATGAAGTATTAGCCCAACAACTAATCAATTTAATTTTTTGTAAGATTTATGATGAAAAATTTACAGAACCAGAAAATATGGTGAATTTTAGAGCTGGAATAAATGAAAAAGATTCCGATATAGAAGAAAGAGTTTTAGCAATATTTGAAAGTGTAAAAATAAAATACAAGGAAGTTTTAAATGATGATGTTATATCTTTAGATGCCACATCAATAGCTTATGTTGTGGGTGAATTACAAAGTTATTGTTTAATAGAAACTGAAAGAGATGTAATTGCTGATGCTTTTGAAACATTCATAGGTCATGCTTTAAAGGGTGGTCAAGGTCAATTTTTTACCCCTAGAAATGTAGTGAAAATGATGGTAGATATTTTAGATCCATCTGATAAAAGTCTGATAATAGACCCCGCTTGTGGCAGTGGTGGTTTTTTGATTGAAAGCTTGCGTTATGTGTGGAAAAAAATAGAAAATAAAGGAAGTAAATATAAATGGAGTGCTGAACATACTAAAGAAGAAAAAATGGAGTTTGCAATAAATAATATAAAGGGGGTTGATAAGGATTACTTTTTATCTAAAGTTGCAAAAGCATATATGATTATTATTGGTGATGGCAAGGGAGGCATAGTAAATGAGGATAGTTTGGATATACCAGAAAATTGGAAAAATAGCACAAGACAAAAAATACATTTGGACGAAGCCGATGTTCTTATAACTAACCCACCTTTTGGAACAAAAATACCAGTTAAAGGTGCTAGTAAACTGAATCAATATGACTTAGGTTATAAATGGAAAAAAGATAAAAATAAAGGATATAGTAAGGGCAAGTTAAAAGAAAAAGAAGCGCCACAAATACTTTTTATAGAAAGATGTTTAGATTTTTTGTGCAAAGGTGGAGAAATGGCGATAGTTTTGCCTGAGGGTATATTTGGAAATACATCAGACAGGTATATTTGGAACTATTTATTAAGCAAGGTTACAATTAAGGCAATAATAAGCATGCCTGAAGAAACATTCCAACCTAACACACATTTCAAAACAAGTATATTAATAGCAAAAAAAGAAGTTACCGAGAAAGATTATAAGTTTTTTATGGGGTTAGCTAATACTTGTGGTCATAACAAAAATGGAAAAGAGATATATAAACAAATTAATGGTGAGAGAATTTTAGATGATGAGGTTTCTTTAGTATCTAAAGAATATAGGAAGTTTCAAGAAGGCAGGTTAAGCAACAGAAGCCATTTGGGCTTTGAGATGAAACTATCTGACATAAAAGATTATATTTTTATACCAGATTATTATGACCCTGATTTAAAAACAGAGATTGAAAACTATAACACATCTTACAAATTATGTAGCATTAGAGAACTTATCGAAAAGAAAATAATATCTGTAAAAAGAGGCAATGAAGTTGGTTCACAATATTATGGTAAAGGTGATGTCCCTTTTATAAGAACAAGCGATATTGTTAACTGGGAATTGAGATATGATCCAATTAAAACAATTCCATACGATGTCTATTTATCGTACAAAGATAAACAAAATGTAAAACGTGGTGATATTCTTTTTATAAAAGATGGAACATTTTTGATTGGAGGAACAGCTTACATTAATTCTGCAAACACTAGAATTGTCATTCAAAGTCATATAAATAAGATTAGTGTTTTAGATGAAAATAAGTTTGATAGTTATTATATGATTTATCTACTTAATTTGCCGATAGTTCAAAAGCAGATAAAAAAATATACATTTATTCAAGGAACAATATCAACAATAGGAAACAGATTTGATGAAATATTATTACCCATTCATAAAGATAAGAACGATATTAAGAAAATATCAAAAAAAATAAATGAAATAATTTGCAAAAAACAAAAAATAACAGATGATATAACAAGTTTAATAAACTGATTAATATTGACGACTCAAACCACAAAAACTCATAAAATCTATTGCCTAGATGTGCTTGATTTTTTGCATACCAAAGTAGCAAATAATAGTGTTGATTTAGCGGTAATTGATCCTCCATATAATATGAAAAAAGCGGACTGGGATACTTTTGCAAGCCAAGACGCTTTTTTAAACTTCACGTTTTCATGGATAGAAGCACTTTTGCCAAAGCTAAAGCAAAATAGTAGTGTGTATATTTTTAACACCGCTTTTAACTGTGCATATATTTTGCAATTTTTAGTTGAAAAGGGTTTGGATTTTAAAAACTGGATTGTCTGGAATAAGCAAGATGGGATAAGTGCACCAAAAAATAAATTTGTCACTGGCAGCGAAACTATTTTATTTTTCACCAAGGGTAAACCAGTTTTTAATTTTGATGCTGTGAGAGAAGCATATAAAAGCACAGATAGAATCAAATATGCAACTAAAAAAGGCATTATTAAAAATGGTAAAAGGTGGTTTCCTAATCCTAATGGAAGGTTGTGTTCAGAGGTATGGGATTTTAGTAGTGAAAGACACAAAAACAAAGTAAATGGCAAGGTGCAAAAAATGCAACATTTAACCCCAAAACCAAAAGATATGATAGCAAGAATTATTAAAGCAAGCTCTAATGAGGGTGATTTGGTGCTAGATTGTTTTATGGGTAGCGGGACAACTGCTATTGTTAGTCAAAAACTTGGTAGGCATTTTATCGGCACTGAATCCAACAAGATATATTATAAAATTTGCATAGAGCAATTAGACAAAATCAACAGGTAAATGGATAAACTAAGTAACAATCAAAAAAGATTTTTGCGCTCTCGCGGGTATATGCTTAAACCTGTGGTAATGGTTGGACAACATGGCTTGAGTGAAGCAATATCAGCAGAATTAAAATCGACTATGCAAAAGCACGAATTGTTAAAAATCAAAATTCGCACCGAGCATAAAGACGATAAACAAAAAATTATGAATGAAATTTTGAATATTACCAAAGCGCACTTAATTCAAGTAATTGGCAATATTATGGTGATTTATCGTGCCTTTGATAATAATCCAAAAATCATTCTGCCACGAAAGTAATGAGACATAACATGGTGTTTAAAACTTTGTTACATAGGTCAACTATGTGTTCTTGTTTTCAGAATAGTATTATTTGCTTCATTAGTTGATGTTTGGATAATTTGCAATGAAAATCGCTATTAGTGCTGTTGAAACCTCGGGTGATTTAATTGGTGCATCTGTAGTTAGTGCTTTAAAGGCACAGGATAACAACATTCACATACAAGGTTTAGTAGGTAATAAGATGCTTGAAGCAGGTTGTGTGCAATTGTGGAACACAAAACGTGTTAATGTGATGGGTTTTAGCGAGGTGTTAAAAAAACTACCTGCTTTATTAAAATTACGAAAAACCATCATCACGCATTTTTCTACTAATAAGCCTGATGTTTTTATCGGTGTAGATGGTCCTGACTTTAATTTTGTTATTGAACGAGAACTCAAACAACAAGGTGTTAAAACATTGCATCTTATTTCTCCATCGGTTTGGGCTTGGCGAGAGTCTCGGGTTAAAAAAATCAAGCAATCAAGCGATTTGGTATTGTGTTTGTTTCCATTTGAAGTGGACTTTTACCAAAAATATAATCAGCGTGCTGTTTTTGTTGGACACCCATTGGCGCAATGTCTACAACCTCGAGATAGCTATCAAAAAACAAACAATATTTTACTTATGCCTGGGTCGCGTAAAAGTGAGATAACGCGACTTTTACCCGAGTTGTTAATAGCAGCAAAAATCATGGCACAGCAAAATAGTAATTTCAATTTTCATTTAGCACTTGCTGATGATGAATTGCTTGGGTGGGCGCGCTCTTTGGTAATAGATGCGGGTTTGAATATTGATATTTCTACAGGTGATGCGCACCAGTGTGCGAGTGTATCAGATTTAGCACTAGTTGCTTCTGGTACTGCTACTTTGGAATTAGCTTTAATCGGCGTGCCAATGGTGGTAGTGTATAAGTTATCAAAATTTAGTTATTTTATCGCTGCAAAAATGGTCAAAACCCCCTATGTTTCTTTGCCAAATATTATTGCTAATCAGCAATTAGTGCCAGAGCTTATACAAAAACAGGCAAATGGAAAAAATATCTCCCAACATGCCATGTCAATCTTAAACAGCGATACAACAGCATTAACGCAAGCGTTTAAAAAAATTCACAGTCAATTAGATTTAAATGCCAGTGAGGAATCCGCGCGCATTATTCGAAAATTTATCAATGAATGAGCAAATAAAAAAAACCGTTAGTTTGGCATTAGATGAAGATATTGGCAGTGCTGATGTTTCTGTTAGTTTGCTAGATGACAAAATTGTCTTAGCAAAAATTACCGCCAGGGAATCAGCTGTTGTGTGTGGCATTGAGTATGCGCAAATGGCATTTTTATTGCTTAATAAAAATATTTGTTTTAAGTGGTATGTTGATGATGGCGACATTGTTGTTAAAAATCAAACTTTGTGCATATTATCAGGTTCTGCAAATAACATTATTAGTGCCGAGCGAGTGGCACTTAACTTTTTGCAAATGTTAAGTGGTGTGGCAACACAAACTAAGATATTAGTAGATAAGCTCTCACACACTAACACACAACTTTTAGATACTAGAAAAACCATTCCTGGATTGCGAGTCGCACAAAAATATGCAGTTACTTGTGGTGGCGGTGTGAATCATCGTATGGGCTTGTATGATTGTGTGATGCTCAAAGAAAACCATATTGCTGCATCAGGTTCAATTAAAGATGCTGTGCATGTTGCAAGTGCTAAATATCCAAATTTAGCTTTGATTGTAGAGGTAGAAAATATCGCACAACTTGGCGAAGTGCTAAGATTAAAAGGTGTTACTAGAGTGCTTTGCGATAATTTTTCAATTGATGATTTAGCCCAAGCTGTGCGACTAGCAAAGGGAATGATGCCAATAGAGGCATCTGGCAATATTGATGAAAATAACATTGCCGAAGTTGCACATACAGGTGTTAATTATATTTCTATTGGTGCTATCACCAAAAATATTCAAGCAATAGACTTATCCTTGCGATTTAGTTAAAACTTTGCTTAGCGTGTTTTTTAAGCACTCAATTAAGATTATCAATCACTAGGCCTCTAGCAAAAAAATCTGGTGATAGCAGGTCATCTTTAGTATTATATTGAAGTGATTCGCCATTTGCATCAACCACTGAACCCCCTGCATTTTGCAAAATACAAACCCCCGCCGCTGTATCCCATTCACAACAAGGACCAAATCTAGGGTAGTAATCATAAATGCCTTCTGCAATTTTACAAAATTTAAGTGCACTACCTAAATAGTTGAGTTGATATTTACCAAGTTTTTGCAAATGTTGTTGTAAGTTTTTATTATGTGTTGAATGGTGCCCAGTAATAACACGTAATGGTTGCCGTTTTGAAACAGCACTGATACGCGTCTGAATATTGTTGTGTTGTTTATACGCTATGTCATCAAAACCATAGTAATGTGTACCAGTAAGTGGTTCATATACTAGTCCAAAAATTACCTGATGGTTTTTGATATAAGCAATACAAATGCAAAATCCTCCAGTGTGTTCTAAAAAATCTCGTGTGCCATCTAGTGGGTCAATTAACCAATATTCTTGCCAATTTAGTCGTTGTTCAAAAGTTATTGCACTAGATTCTTCTGAAAGCATGGGAATATCAGGTGTAAGAAATTTTAATCTTTCAGCAATCATTTGGTGTGCACGTTGATCTACAATTGTAAGTGGTGTTTTGTCAGATTTAATTCCGATAGTTAAATCGTTTTTGTAAAATGACAGCATCACCTCGCCAACACTGCTGGTTAATTGAATTAATTGCGGTAATATTTTATTAAACATCATATGAGCATCATACCTTAATATGTGATTACTCGACTAAATGTGCGTCTATTTTATATAAGTGCAAAATACGCTAGCATATAAAACACACAATTAAGCTGTGTCGCTTATTATTGTAAAAATCTTGCAAAGAAGTAAATATTAGACATTGTTATCCATATCAAATAAGGCATGCATATTTAGAACATAATACGTGTTAAAACGCGCATTTTTCAACATATGTAAAAGCAAAAAAGCCTGTTCAATGTGTGGCTAGAATGAGTATAATGCACACCTGAAAAAGTTGGTGATTAAGGTTTTAATGAGAGACACCACAATTTTTGTTATAAAAAGTAAATAACGATTTAATAGCACAAGAGGGCAGGTGAATATTCTAATCTCCTCACTCTAGCCGTATTTTGCGCCCTTAGCTCAGCTGGATAGAGCAACGGCCTTCTAAGCCGTAGGTCAAACGTTCGAATCGTTTAGGGCGTGCCATAACAGTTTATGGCGGGAATAGCTCAGTTGGTAGAGCCCTGGATTGTGATTCCAGTTGTCGCGGGTTCGAGCCCCGTTTCTCGCCCCATATTCAAGCACCGTTTGTGATAGTCTAAGCATTTATTGATACAAAAAAACATGCACTTGATCAGGTGTCAAATGATGTTGGTTTGGGAAAATATTGCCTAAACCAATCATTTGCGCGTTAGTTTAAACCGTTTTCCTGGCAGACATAGGTTGGTGAAATTTTGTTTGGACTACGAGCCTGTAAGATTGTGATAACAACATTTATCTGTATTTCAATAGATTGCCATAATAGGTTGAAACATGCATTTTTTATTGGGTATTGTTTAATTTAGAATGGTTTTAAATTATGTATAGGTTGAGTTAAGTTTGTTTTCAAAAATCAAATTTTTAGGTGTTTTTACTGTTAGTTTTAAAAATTTAGAGAGCAATTACCTGTAGATAATTTTTAAACATATCCCAAATATTTAGCCCTGTTGAATGTTCTTTTTATTTTTTGCCATAGTTGCTTTTATAGGTACGGCAACATATTTATGGCAATAATATATAAAGCAAAAAGTATTGAAAAGCCCGACTCTATGTTATCTGGGTGTATGACACTCACATCTTTTGTGATTAACTAATTTTAAGAATTAGAGGTAATAACGAACGGCAGGTGTATGCCGTAAAAAATGTTGGTAGTCTGTTATAGCCCCAACCCAACCTAACAATCACTCACAATAGAGTGAGTGCCATCTCTAAAACTTAAAGGTGTTAGAGCTTTTAATAATATAGGAGAAAATACTCATGATAAATAATACTAATCCAATATGATAAATAATACTAATCCAAT
>CALFDA010000019.1 GCA_937950605.1 uncultured PS1 clade bacterium
AAAATGCCTAAGGTTTCGGGTTGTAAAAACTTATCAGCCATTAATTTTGAACCTACCGCCAAACCTAAAAAGATTGTTACAATATTAATCAAAGCATTTTGAGCGGTATCACTCAAACGATCAACCACGCCCGATTCTTTCATTAAATTACCAAAAGCAAACATGCCAAGCAGTGGCGCTGCATCTGGCAACAATAACGCCACTAACATCAACAACATAATTGGAAATACAATTTTCTCTGTCTTTGATACTTCTCTTAGTTGAACCATTTCAATTTGACGCTCTTTTTTGGTTGTCAATGCTCGCATAATCGGTGGTTGAATCAATGGCACTAAAGCCATATAAGAATAAGAGGCAACTGCAATTGCACCTAACAAATCTGGTGCTAATTTTGACGCAACATAAATGCTAGTTGGTCCATCAGCACCACCAATAATGCCGATTGCAGCAGCATCAGTTAGGCTAAAATCAAAAATACCAATAGTTGTTAAAGCAATAGCACCCAGCAAAGTGGCAAAAATACCGAATTGTGCAGCCGCACCTAGTAGCAAAGTTCTTGGATTAGCAAGCAGTGGACCAAAATCTGTAAGCGCGCCCACTCCCATAAAAATAATTAGTGGAAACGCTCCAGATTCAATACCAACAACATAAAACAAGTGCAAAATACCATTATTTTCGGCGATGCCAGCACCTGGAATGTTGGCTAAAATTGCACCAAAACCAATAGGCAACAACAATAAAGGCTCAAACTTTCTTACAATAGCCAGATACAAAAGCAACATGCCAATAAGCAACATCAAGCCTTGTCCCCATGCCATTTGTTGCAAGCCTGTGTTTCCCCAAAGTATGCTTAGTTGTTCCATAATAATTAAGTGATGATTATGCTAAAGTTAGCAAGGTCTGACCTACAGTAACTGTATCGCCTTCTCTGACACTAATATCAGTTACTACACCATCTTGAATTGCTTTAATTTCGGTTTCCATTTTCATGGCCTCTAAAATAATCAACACATCTCCCTCATTCACTTGCTGGTTTTGTTTAACCATAACTTTCCAAATATTGCCAGAGAGTGGTGCGGCAATTTTTTCACCATCGCCTACAAGTGTGGTAGGTGTCTCGGCAACAACAGCTTTTTCTATCGATTTAGTTTTTGCTTTTCTTACAACATCAGAGGCTGATTTCATTGAGGTAATATTTCCACCTGCAGATACTTCAACAACATAAGAGACCCCTTTAAATGAAACCGTATAACTGCTGTCTTTATTTGCATTATTGTCAGCATCTTCACTTGCCTGTGGTAGTGGTTCAAAAAAATCGGGGTTATTGCGATTTTCTATGAAACTGATGCCTACTTGAGGAAACAATGCGTACATCAACAAATCATCAATTTTATTTTTGGACAATGTTAAATTTTTCTCGGCAACAATTTTGTCAAACTCTTGTTCAAGAATCTGCATCTCTGGTGCAATATTATCCGCTGGACGACAAGTGATTGGCTCATCTCCATCTAGCACTCTGTCTTGTAAAACTTTATCAACAGGTGCTGGTGTTGCGCCATATTCACCTTTTAACACGCCTGCCGACTCTTTGGTAATGGTTTTATAGCGCTCACCTGCTAATACATTCAAAACAGACTGCGTACCAACAATTTGCGAAGTTGGTGTTACTAATGGAATATAACCTAAATCTTTACGCACGCGCGGAATTTCCGCTAGCACTTCGTCCATTTTGTTAGCTGCATTTTGTTCGCGCAATTGGTTTTCCATATTAGTTAGCATGCCACCTGGTACTTGAGAAAGCAAAATTCTTGAATCTACACCTTTCAACGAACCTTCAAACTGTGCATATTTTTTACGGACTGACCTAAAATAGGTATCAATTTCCTCTAGTTTTTCTAAATCAAGCTCTGTTTTTCTTGGGCTATTTGCTAAAATGGAGACTACAGAATTTGTTGCAGAATGACCATACATCATACTCATTGAACCAATCGCTGTATCCACTCGGTCAATGCCCGCTTCAACCGCCTTAATAATAGATGCTGTTGATAATCCTGTGGTCGCATGAGCGTGTAACTGAATCGGGATATCAATCTTATTTTTTAGCACTTTAACCAAATCATAGGCAACATAAGGCTGCAATAAACCTGCCATATCTTTAATGCATAAAGAGTTTGCACCCATATCCTCAATTTCTTTTGCTATGTCAACCCATGTTTGTATGGTATGCACTGGACTCACTGTGTAAGAAATCGTCCCTTGCGCGTGTTGCCCTAGTTTAATTGTTTGATCAATTGCCGTTTTTAAGTTACGCATATCATTCATCGCATCAAAGATACGAAACACGCCCACACCATTTTCTGCACAACGGTCAATAAACTTACGCACTACATCATCAGAATAGTGGCGATAACCCAACAAATTTTGCCCTCTTAGTAGCATTTGCTGAGGAGTGTTAGGCATCGCTGCCTTAATTTCACGAATCCTATCCCAAGGGTCTTCACCTAAGTAGCGAATACAAGCATCAAAAGTTGCCCCTCCCCAAGATTCCATCGACCAATAGCCAATTTTGTCCAATTTGTCAGCAATCGGCAACATGTCATCGATGCGCATTCTGGTTGCAAATAAAGACTGATGTGCATCTCTAAAAACAAGCTCGGTAATTCCTACCTTTTTTACACCCTCTGGTGTAGGTTTTTGCATTATATTTTTTAGAAAATTTATCACGCTTTATGCTCCCCTATGCATTTTAATAACTTGTTCAATCACAAATTTTGCCTCTTCGTCTAACTCATCTGCCATCTCATCACGACTATGTTCTTTAGAATTGTCTAAAGCCAAAACTGATGCCGATTTTTGTATTTTTTGCACAATCATTGACATAAACTTAATTACAAAAACTGTTACAGTTAAAAACAAAAATACAAAACCCATACCAAAAAAGGTTAGATTAAGTGCCTCTACCATTAAATTTACTTGTTCCATATAGATTGATTTTATATTAATTATATGATTTTCTAACTTCAAATTACAAATACAACTCTGCTGGTTAATAATACCTGATTCAAAGCGTGTTTGCGCTGTTTGATAGTGCTGATATTCTTGGTCTATTACTTAACAAAAAATGTCTTGTCAAGTATGAAAATATTGTCTAAATCAATCACTAACGCATTCATTTAAGCCTCTTTCTAACGAGGAAAGCAGATTAGGCAAATCAACACTTACTGCGAGCTGTTTTTTGGTTGTTTTGTAATTTTCTGATATTATCTAGCTTAGATAGATGTGCGTGCTTAACGTCAAATCTTGACAGTTGGGGAGACAACTATCAAAGATGGGGTAGCCCAAATTATGCAAATCCACCTTTTCATCGCTGATTATTTTGCACATTTTTTTCATAACCCAAAGTACGCGCACCGAAGGCAAACCTTTTACTAACTTTTAACTCTAGTTATTCTTTGTTTTGCATCTGTTGTTGAGCGTAACAAACGCCGAAACCCATAATTCTAAGCACTAACTTAGGCAAGGACACACTTCTTATAATGTGGTTTTGTGCTTGATAATGGCATTAAAAGATTCTACAAGATTAACGCTCTAGCACGCTTATGATGTTTATATAACCCGAATAAATTCAATGCTAGTAAAGCAAAAAATTAGCCTTTGCTCTGAGCCATGACCTCCTGTGCAAAGTTCTCTTCTTTCTTTTCGATACCCTCGCCTACTTCAAAGCGCACAAAAGATTTGACTATAGCACCTTTTGATTTAACTAACTCGCCAACAGTTGTATTTGGATCTTTAACAAAATTTTGACCATACAGCGTAATTTCATTAACGAATTTTTTCATGCGACCACTAATCATTTTTTCAATGATGTTGTCTGGTTTGCCAGATTCTCTGGCTTGCTCAATGAAAATTGCTTTTTCTCTTTCAAGTATATCCGCAGATAATTCCGCCTCAGTAATGCACTCTGGATTAGAGGCAGCAATATGCATAGAGATGTCTTTTGCTAGCACACCATCACCGCCTTCTAGCACCGTAATTACCGCAATGCGCTCACCATGTTTATAAATGCCTAGCACACCATCACCTGCATTGATTGTTGTTACGCGACGAATGCTAATGTTCTCACCCGTATTGGTAACTAATTCTTCACGTGCCACTTCTAGTGATGTTCCATCTTCCATAGTTTGAGTTAAGAACTCATCAATGTTAGCGGGGGTGGTTTTTAAGGCTAACTCTCCTAACGCATCAACAAAATTGATAAACATATCGCCCTTGGTAACGAAATCTGTTTCAGAATTAACTTCTAAAATGGTTGCAATTTTACCATTATCACTAACATTAACTTTAACCAAGCCTTCTGCGGCAATACGACCAGACTTTTTGGCAGCCTTAGCAGCACCTGATGCGCGCATCAAATCAATCGCTACCTCCATATCGCCATTTGCCTCACTCAGTGCCTTTTTGCAATCCATCATACCCGAGCCTGTTCTTTCTCTTAACTCTTTAACCATTGACGCTGTAATAGCCATAAAACTCTCCTAATCTTTATCTTTCTTGTGTTTTCGCATAATTTTTAATTCTACTTTTTCCATTGCGGTTAGTACTGTTTTAAAACTCATTCTGTTTCTGTTGGTGTACTTTTAATGGTCTCTTTCTTAGCGGGAATCCCTTTTTTAACAACAACCGCTTGCCTAACCTCTTGTACTGGAATTGATGCCTTAGCTTCTAAAACCGCATTTGCAATTTCTCTAACATAAAAACTAATCGCTCTAATCGAATCATCATTACCTGGAATCACATAATCAATGCCCTCTGGATTATGATTGGTATCTACAACGCCAATGATTGGCAAACCTAGTTTTTGCGCCTCTTTAACAGCATTCTTTTCATGACCAATATCAATAACAAATACCACATCGGGAATGCTACCTAAATCTTTAATGCCACCTAAACTGCGTTCTAACTTTTGCATTTCTCGGGTCATCATTAGCGCTTCTTTTTTGCCAAATTGAGCAAAGTTTTCTTCTGCTAAAAACTCTAAATCTTTTAGGCGCTTAATTGAGGACTTTATGGTTTTATAATTTGTCATCATGCCACCTAACCAACGGTGATTCACATAAGGCATACCACAACGAATAGCCTCTTCTTTTATGATGTCGCTTGCTGCACGCTTAGTGCCAACAAATAAAATCGAACCACCTGCTGCCACTGTTTTTGATGCAAAATTAAGCACATCGTTGAACATCGGTAGCGATTTTTCGAGGTTGATGATATGTACGCCATTGCGAATGCCATAAATATAGCACTCCATCTTTGGATGCCAAAAACGGCTACGATGCCCAAAATGAACACCAGCCTCTAACATTTTTTTCATTGACGTTTTTGCCATAGCACTTTCTCCAGGGTTGTTAAAAAGACTTGTCGTCCCTTTCTTCCACAACTTCTACTAGCCAACCCCTGTTTCTCAAAGAGCACCCCGACTAATATGCCAAGTTGTGTGATACATTAAACACAAATCAGGCGTTAAATGAGCGCCTTAATTCAACTTATTTTTTTGAGAAAATCTCAAAACGCGATATTATACCTAAAAAACCATTGTCTACAAATGCACATAGTATAAGTCTATAGACATTGCTCTTTGCTTTTATACCAGCATACTTTAACGCATTCAATTAGCGATATTAGTCTAGGCAAATGATGCAATCTTTCAACATTAAACCAAAGACAAGAAATTACTTTTCATATTACGACACTTAAGGATACTCAAGTTGCAAAATAACTCTTTTGTTGCTTGTTATGTAATAAAAGGGGTTTTAAGTATAATCCACACCTTATTGTTTAACAGTCTAAAACTGTGGTTATTCTGACAACTAGCATGGGAAGGGTTTGCATAAAAATAGATGCAAAAAAAGCCCCGATCACGACTAAAAACTTTATCAGTTATATCGAAAGTGGTTTTTACGAAGGCACAATATTCCACCGTGTTATTAAAAATTTTATGATTCAAGGGGGCGGATTTGATTGTAAGATGAATCAAAAACCCACCAAAGGTGAAATTAGAAACGAATCAAACAATGGTCTAAAAAATACTAAATATACAATTGCTATGGCAAGAACTATGATGCCTCATTCGGCTAGTTCGCAATTTTTTATCAATACTGCGGATAATAATTTTTTAGACTATCCGCAGCAGGACGGCTGGGGTTATTGTGTGTTCGGAAAGGTAATTAAAGGACAAGATGTAGTTGATAAAATCAATCAGGTTTCAACAACACACTATGGCATACATTCAGATGTGCCAAAAAATCCTGTCATTATTAAAAAGACCACGATTCAAAAATAATAATTATGACGCACACTTTACTCATTGCAGATTTACATCTGACTCCTAATGAGATAAAAAAAACTCAGTTGTTTGTCAAATTTTGCCAAGAACAGGCTATTAAAGCCGACCAACTTTTTATATTAGGCGATTTATTTAATACTTGGTTAGGTGATGATTTGTCTTGTAGTGCCTATTCAAGCATTATCTCAACACTTAAAACGCTAGGGAAAACTACCAAAATCTTTATTGCAAAAGGAAATCGTGATTTTTTATTGGGCAAAGAGTTTGTTAGACAAACTAATTGCACGCTACTTAAGACACCTTATTTACTACAAACAAACAACAAAAGTTATGTATTAATTCATGGCGACGAACTGTGTACTGATGATAAACAATATCAACGGTTAAAATCTTTACTACAAAACCCAATCACTAAATTCGTTTTTCAGCGTTTGCCAGTAAAAACGCGCATCAATCTCGGTAATCAATTACGCCAAAAAAGTCTTAGTGTGCAGCAACATAGAGCACATGAAATTACGGATATTAACCAGCAAACAACCGACGAACTAATGCAAAAATACACAGATGCAGACTTGATTCACGGACATACACATAAACCAAAAATCCACCGAAATAATAAATATACGCGTTATGTTTTAGGCGATTGGAATGCAGATACAGGCAATGCCATTGAAATTGTTGAACAGGTAAATTATCTTGAAATTCGCTAATTTGTTTTAACCTAACTTAACATTTTAACATTTAAGCTTAAAGTGCGATTTTTACCCTCGAGATGCCTATTGCTCATCTTTAACTCTAGCAAACAAGGGGCGATGCTTAGGTCTTATTTAAGCAATATTTTTTACTAAGCATGTCATTTTATGCTTTGTCAAATGATGCACTTGGATTATCCTAGTAGCAACTTTAGAGAGGTACAGCAAAAATTTTGCTTCAATTTATACTAGGCTAATTATGGGTTTTTAAGCTACATCTTTACGCCAAAAAACGATGCAAATGAATTATTCAAGGTCTATCAAAATTGCTGTTTAGAATTTGACATTAGGTTGGGTGTATAATCCCGTGCATTAAATGTTATATTATTACTCATTATGTGTGGAATTGTTGGAGGCATTTGCCAAAATAACATTACACCTATCTTAATTGATGGCTTAAAGCGCTTGGAATATCGTGGTTATGATTCGGCAGGCTTGGTTGTATTGACAAGTGATAATGTGCTGCAACGCACTAGGGCAACAGGCAGGGTTGCTAATCTTGAAAATATTCTCAATTTGCAAGAAATCAACGGCACAACTGGCATCGCACATACACGTTGGGCAACACATGGAGAGCCTTCTACAAAAAATGCACATCCACATATTTGTAACAATAATATTGGCGTGGTACACAATGGCATTATTGAAAATTTTTTACAGCTAAAATCTCAACAGCAAGCGCAAGGTTACCGCTTCAGTTCGGATACTGATACCGAAGTAATTGCTCATAGTATTCATCAAGCATTAAAAGAATGCAATACTTTGTTAGAAGCGGTGCAAAAGGCTATTACAGATTTTCAAGGTGCGTATAGTGTTGGTGTCATTTCGCCCACATACCCAAAACACATTGTTGTGGCTAGAAGCGGTTCACCTTTGGTAATTGGATTAAGCGACAAGGGTAATTTTATCGCCTCAGATCAGTTGGCACTTATAAATATCACTAAACAATTTATTTTTTTAAAAGAAGGGGACACCGCTGATATTACCGAAGATTCTGTCGATATCTTTGACAAAAATGGCGTAAAAGTTGAAAGAGAAGTCAAAACTTCAAAACTTCAAAACGGGCAGATTGCAAAAGGTAATTATGCACATTATATGCAAAAAGAAATCTTTGAACAGCCGCAAGCTATTAGCAACACGCTAGAATCTCGTGTTACTAAAGACAAAGTGCTAGTCTCAGCATTTGGACATAAGGCAAAAGATTTATTTAGCAAAGTTAAACATGTGCAAATTATTGCCTGTGGCACGAGTTATAACGCAGGTTTAGTGGCCAAATATTGGATCGAGGATATCGCTAAAATACCTACTCATGTTGAAGTAGCTAGTGAATACCGTTACCGCAACCCTGTTATCTTAGATGACACTTTGTTTGTGAGTATATCTCAAAGCGGTGAAACTGCCGACACTTTGGAAGCACTTAGAGCAGTAAAAAAGCGCAACAAAAATATTCAATCCTTAGTTATTTGTAACAGTGCCGAATCCAGTTTGATACGCGAATCAAAACTTAGCTTTTTGACCTATGCAGGACCTGAAATTGGTGTTGCAAGCACTAAGGCCTTTACCACACAGCTAGTATCACTAGCATTGTTGTGTGTTGCACTTGGCAAATGTCATAAGCAAGTATCAAAACAACAAGAAAAAGCAATTGTTGATGGACTTAATCATTTACCTGGTTTGGTTGCCAAAACATTAAATCAAGAAAATCAAATTATCGCTCTTGCTAAAACCTTCGAAGATAAATATAACGCTTTGTTTTTAGGTAGAGGCTCAATGCATGCGATTGCCATGGAGGGCGCGCTAAAACTCAAAGAAATCAGCTATATTCATGCCGAAGCCTATCCCGCAGGCGAGCTGAAGCATGGTCCTATCGCGTTGATTGATAAAAATACACCAGTTATTGCTATTGCACCAAATAATGAATTACTAGATAAACTGAAATCTAATCTGCAAGAAGTTAAATCCCGTGGTTCACAGATGATTGTGTTTGAAGATGAAGCCTCAAAAGTTGTTCCAATGCAAGGCATGAGTGTGATTCCAGTAACTAACAATTTAGGACGCATTACTGCCCCTATCATCTTTACCATACCATTGCAACTCCTTAGTTATCATGTAGCCCTAATTAAGGGTAATGATGTTGACCATCCGCGTAATTTAGCTAAATCAGTAACCGTAGAATAACGCCAACACTTTTTACTTTAAAAGAAGCACCCTAGACTAATACAACTTACAAAACGCATAAAATACACTTTCTTCAAAATTCGCACTATTTTTGCTATATTAAATCGGGCTCAAAACAACCCCAGAGTCCCTGTCCTAAAAACTCCAAGCAAAATTCTGTAAAGATTTTGTCCTCTATTATTAAAAGGGTCTTGACTAGTTAAGCACTCGATTTCTTATCTCTTTTAACAAAATCGCATAGAGATTTTGTCCTCTATTATTAAACCTAAATTCAC
>CALFDA010000020.1 GCA_937950605.1 uncultured PS1 clade bacterium
TATTAAGTAATTGATAAATAATATATTTACCATAAATTAGCATTTGCTATGGTAAATTACTATTTGCTATGGTGCTATATCTGCTTTAAATGTAGGTTTTTTGTTGGATTTTTGGGTTTAATGTGGGGGGCTTATGGTGTGTTAGATACATATTGACATACCAAAATTTTATATATTGATCCTAAATTCTTTCAGTAAATTCTCGCCTAAATTTTATTTTTGATACAGAAACTTCTACATTTGAATCCAAATTTTATTCAAAAAGTCGCTCATATTATTCCAGTACAAAAAATGGTGTTGCTCCAACAAATACAAACAATGGGTAGATATCTAACTGGTTTGATATGAAAACATGTCTTTAAAAGGCAACACATCATAAACTACTAAATTCGTTGCACTATAAACCCAAACAGATGCAACTTAAATAAGCATGTTATTAAGACCAAAAAAACGATAGTGTTAAAAGAGTGAAAGGGAGAGTTTCATCCAAAAATCTGGGAACAGTCCAACTGCTAGAATTAGAACCGCATTAATCGAAACGACCATTTGCATATCCATTGATGCCGAAACACTTGCCGCTTTTTCGCTTTGTTCAAAATACATAGATTTAATAATTTTCAGATAATAATAAGCACTGATAACGGCAAATACAACCGCAATAACAGCCAAAACAACCATGCCACTAGATACAACTTGTTGCAGGACAAATAATTTTGCGTAGAAACCAATAAAAGGCGGCACGCCTGCCATCGATAATAATATAACCAACATCATCAACGCAAACCAAGGCGAAGTTGCACTAAGTCCTTTGTAGTCGCTAATCAAATCTGCTTCAAAGCCTTTTTTGTTAAGCGCGATAATAATACCAAACGCTGCTAGACTCATCAATACGTAGCTCAATATGTAGAAAACCGCCGCCCCATAACCAGTAATAACACCAGTTACAAAACCTAGTAAAACATAGCCAATATGAGAGATAGTTGAATATGCCAAAAGTCGCTTAATATTTGTTTGCATCAATGCAACAATAGAACCAACTGCAATGGACAGAATGGCTAAAATCATAAACAAATCAGACCAATAAGCCTGCATTGAACCAAGTCCATCAACTAGCAAACGCACCAACATTGCAACTGCAGCAATTTTTGGCACTGTTGAAATAAACAATGTTGTGGCAGTCGGTGCCCCTTGATACACATCTGGCACCCACATGTGGAATGGCACTGCACCTAATTTAAAGGCGATACCAACCACTAAAAATACCAAACCAAAATTAATCACTAAAACCTCTCTTGAAGTCATGGCTGTGCTGTTAGAGAATGCGGCAATTTCAGCGATGTTAAGACTATTGCTAATGCCATAAATCATACTCATTCCATACAACAATAAGCCTGAAGCAATAGCACCTAAAACAAAATATTTAAGTGCTGCTTCAACAGCAACTGCTCTATGACGTGCAATAGCAATTAGCGTATAAAGTGAAAGCGACAAAATCTCCAAACCTAGATACAATGTTAACAAACTATAGCCCGAAATCATCACCATCATGCCTAGCACTGCTAGCATAATTAAAACAAAATACTCTCCTCTAAATAACTGGTGTTGAGTTAAATAATGACGCGAATAAACCATTGCCACCACCGTTGCCGCCATAATAAACACTTTAAATGTCGACGCCAAATTGTCTAAAACGAACGCATTACCTAAGATAATAGTTTCTGCATGACCGATGAGATTAAATGACAATATTCCCGTAATTAGTAGGCTCAATTGTGTCAAATAATAAGTAACCTGGCTAAATTTCTTGGTTAAAAACAAGTCTAGCAACAAAACTACAACAATCGCACTAAGCAAAAAGATTTCTGGCAAAGCCAACATTAATGAAGCTGTATCAAATTGGAAAGCACTTATCATTATATTAGACTCCTCTTACAACTTAGACGTTAATGCTTGATTCAACAAATGCTCAATTGAGACGTGCATGACTTCAATTATTGGTTGTGGATATAAACCCACAATTATCACAGCAAGTGCCAAAATTACCAGAACAGAAAACTCACGCCCATTAATATCATTTAATGTTGCCACCTTTGGATTAGTAACAGCACCCCAAAATACACGCTTAACCATCCATAATGTATAAGCTGCACCCAAGACAAGCGTGGTAGCAGCTAGCACTGCATACCAAATATTAGCTTGAACAGCACCCAAAATCACCATAAATTCACCCACAAAACCCGAAGTCCCTGGCAAGCCTGCATTTGCCATAGCAAACAACACCGCAAAACCTGTAAATTTTGGCATAGAATTAATCACACCGCCATAAGTTGCAATCTCTCTTGAATGCAGGCGGTCATACAAAACACCAACCACCAAAAACATTGCTGCTGAAATAAAACCATGCGAAATCATTTGCACCATCGCCCCCTCTAAGCCTAGTAGAGCAGCTTCTGGTGCTTGTGGATTGTAAGCTAAGAATAATGCAAATACTCCGAGTGTTACAAAACCCATGTGCGAAATTGAAGAATAAGCAATTAGTTTTTTCATATCTCTTTGCACCAAGGCAACAAAACCAATATAGACTATCGCAATAAGTGACAAAATAATCACTATATCCGAGAACTGCAAAGCGGCATCAGACGTAATTGGCAAAGAAAAACGGAAAAACCCATAACCACCCATCTTTAACATGATAGCCGCCAAAATAACAGAACCTCCCGTTGGAGCTTGCACATGCGCATCAGGCAACCAAGTATGCACAGGAAACATCGGCACCTTAACCGCAAATGCGATAAAAAATGCCCAAAAAATCCATGCTTGCTCTGTGCCGCTCAAACTAAGATTATGCATATCAAGCACGCCAAACGAACCGCTCTGACTATACATATAAATCAAAGAAATCAGCATA
Source organism: uncultured PS1 clade bacterium (assembly GCA_937950605.1). GTDB lineage: Bacteria > Pseudomonadota > Gammaproteobacteria > PS1 > Pseudothioglobaceae > Thiodubiliella. The sequence goes on from CALFDA010000020.1 coordinate 2,909, forward strand.
AATACCGAACCTAAAAAAGTGTATAAGAAGAACTTAATTGCTGCATAAATGCGGTTATCGCCACCCCAAATACCCACAATCAACAACATTGGAATTAACGACGCTTCCCAAAAAACATAAAACAAAATACTATCAAGTGCTGAAAATACGCCAACAATCAAGCCTTCCATCATTAAGAAAGCTGCCATATAATGTGCTAATCGTTTTTGAATGGACTCCCAACTTGCAACAATCACTAAGACTGTCGAAAAAGTCGTCAAAATAATCAACGGCATAGAAATGCCATCAACGCCAACATGGTAATTAATATCAAACTGCGAAATCCATGCGCTCTTTTCAACAAACTGCATCAAGTGCGTTGATGAATCAAAACCTGTCCATAAATTGAGCGATAGCACAAATACCAAAATAGAAAGCACTAAACTCGTCCAACGAACTGTATTTTTGCGCTCATCACCTATTAAGATAATTCCTGCACCGCCTAAAATTGGCAAACAAATTAATAAACTAAGTAAAGCGTTTTCCATAATTAAAATGTTAGTAGTGGACGATTACCCATAAACAACGCCCAAGTTAAAATAACGAGTAAACTAAAAATCATAAAGAAAGCATAATGGTAAATATATCCTGTTTGGATTGGACGAATAATAGCCCCAATAAAAACAACAAGTTTAGCACTACCGTTAACAACTATTGAATCAATCAAGGTAGAATCAGATACTTTCCACAAAATATTGCCTAATTTTTTAACACCATTCACAAACACGATTTCATTCAAACGGTCAAATCCATACAGTGACTTCAGCACATAATTAGTACGTTTAAAAGTTGCTTGCATCCAATCAGCCCACTGGGTTTTATAAAGTGAGAATACCCAAGCGGTTGCTATGCCAGCCAACATCATCCAAAATGGTGCAGTTTGTATAGCGTGAGAAATCATACCCAACGCGCCATGAAAATGCTGTTTTAACTCAACCATAGAGACATGTCCTTGCGCAACAGTAACAGCCTCATCTAGCCAACCCTTAAACAGCATTGGCTCAATTGTTAAATAACCAATAACCGCTGAAGGTATCGCCAACATTACTAGCGGAAAAGTAATCGACAATGGAGATTCGCGCAAATGCTGAGCATTCTCATGCTTAACCCTTGATTTGCCGTGAAAGACCAAGAAAAACATTCTCAGTGAATAAAACGCAGTAATAAACACACCAAAGAGTACGGCATAATAAACCCAATTAGAATAAGGTAACTGAGAGAAATGCACTGCCTCAATAATCATGTCTTTGGAGTAAAAACCCGCAAATCCAGGAAAACCAATCAACGCTAAGGTACCAATTAGGCTTGTCCAATAAGTAATAGGCATGTGTTTTTTCAAGCCACCCATTTGGCGAATATCTTGCTCATGGTGCATAGCAACAATCACCGATCCTGCACCTAAGAACAACAAAGCCTTAAAAAAGGCGTGGGTCATTAAATGAAAAATTGCCACTGAATAAGCACTCACGCCTAGAGCAACTGTCATATAGCCTAATTGCGATAAAGTTGAATAGGCGACTACTCTCTTTATGTCGTTTTGCACAATACCAAGCAACCCCATAAACAGGGCTGTTATTGCACCAACTATCATAACCACTGTGAGCGCAACATCACTCATCTCAAACAGTGGCGACATACGTGACACCATAAAGATACCCGCAGTTACCATGGTTGCTGCATGAATAAGTGCTGAAATCGGCGTTGGACCTTCCATAGAACCTGGCAACCAAACATGCAACGGCACTTGCGCTGATTTCCCCATCGCGCCAACAAATAACAATAAGCAGATAACAGTGATTAAATCCATGCCCCATAGCGTTGGATTAGCTGCACTGTTTAAACTAGCAAATGTCTCAATATAATCTAGTGAACCACCAAATGCCAACACCAAACCGATACCTAACAAAAAACCAAAATCACCCACACGATTCACCAAAAAAGCTTTTAAACTAGCTTCAACTGCACTTTCCTTATGATGCCAAAAGCCAATCAATAAATACGAAACCAACCCAACCGCTTCCCAGCCAAAGAATAACTGCATAAAGTTATTACTCATCACCAACATAAACATTGAGAAAGTGAATAAAGAAATATAACTGAAAAACTTCGTGTAATCCTTATCGTGATTCATATAGCCAATAGTATAAATATGCACCATTAAGGAAACAAATGACACCACAACCAACATAACGGAAGTCAAGTTGTCTACCAAAAAACCGACACTCATATTAAGCCCGCCAATTTGCATCCAAGTATAGAGGTTTTGGTTAAAAGCTATATTATCTTGCAATACGTGATGATTAAACACCATCAAGGAAAGCACAGTAGAAATCAACACGCCTAAAATTGTAACTGTATGGACCGCACTACGACCTAGTATACGACCAAAAAATCCCGCAATAATAGCACCTAACAAAGGTGAAAGTACAATCGTTAAATAAAAATTTTGCATAATTATATTATTCTTAGTCTGGACTCAACCTTTTAAACTATTTATTACATCAACACTAATAGAGTCTTTAACTCTAAATAATAACGTTAGAATTGCCAGTCCAATCGCAACCTCTGCTGCTGCAACAGTTAAAATAAAGAAAACAAAAATTTGCCCCGCCTCATTCCCTAAAAAATGGGAAAAAGCAATAAAATTCGTATTTACTGCCACTAAAATCAACTCAACACACATTAACAAGATGATGATATTAGTCCTGTTAACAAAAATACCCACCAAACCAATACAAAAAATAACAGCACTTAGAATTAAATAATCGCTCAAACTAATCATCTGACTCTCCGCTATTTTTTGAATTAATTAAAACCAAACGCATTCTATCTCTTGCTTTCACATTCACCTGCTGTGAAACAGACTGACTCTTGCGGTTTGTTTCATTGCGATGTGCCAAGGTAATTGCTGCAATAATCGCAATGAGTAATAACACCGCTGCTAACTCAAATGCGTAAACATAATCAGTATAAAGTTGCAATGCCAAAACGGTGATATTACTGTAATCAGCGGCATGCCTTGCTGGTTCTGGCACTGCTTCTAAACCAAACTGGTTATAACCTAATACCATCACCATTTCAACAACAACTATCGCTGCGACCATTAAACCTAGTGGTAAGTAACCTGCAAACTTTGCGCGTAAAGCAGATTTGTCAATGTCTAGCATTTTAATAATAAATAAAAACAACACCATGACCGCACCCACATAAACCAAAATCAGGGTAATTGCCAAGAATTCTGCTTCAAGCAAAATCCAAATGCTAGCTGCCGAAAAGAAAGCTAAGATTAAAAACAACACAGCTTTCGCTGCATTACGCAAAAATACCATTGCTAACGAAGCGACAACAAACCAAAATGAGAAAACATAAAATAATATTTGATCAAATTCCATCTTTTTTTTACCTATACTTAGCATCTTGTGCTTTAGCTTCATTAATTGCTTTTTCGTTATTGTCGCCAACCTCTAATAGACGCTCTTTGGTCATGACGCTACCTTTTCTGGAATCCAAAAATGCATAATCAAAAATTTTCGTTTCAACAATCGCATCAACTGGACAAGCTTCTTCGCAAAAACCACAAAAAATACACTTGAACAAATCAATATCATACTGCACAGTGCGACGAGATCCATCTTCGCGCCTGTGTGATTCAATAGTAATGGCATTCGCTGGGCACACTGCCTCACACAACTTACAAGCAATACAACGCTCCTCTCCATTGGGATAACGACGCAGCGCATGCAAACCTCTAAAACGCGGCGAGATGGGCGTTCTTTCCTCTGGAAATTGCACCGTAATTTTTTTGTTGACAAATTCTTTGGCAGTAATTTGCATGCCACCACGCAATTCACTAAGGCTAAAGTCTTCAATTAATTTTCCAAACTTATCTATCATGATAAAAACAGTTTTAAAACCAAGGTCCTAATTGTAGTTGAGTCATAAGGGCAACTACAAAAATCCAAACAATGGTCCACGGCAAAAATATTTTCCAAGATAAACGCATGATCTGGTCATAGCGAAAACGTGGAAAAGTCGCACGAACCCACAAGTATAAAAACATAAAAAAGCTCGATTTGGCAAGCAACCAAACAATGCCTGGCACCCAAGCAAACCCATATTCCAAATAAGCAATGCCTTCAAATGGCGAATGCCAACCACCAAAAAACAATATAACCGCCAATACCGCCATAAAAATCATATTAGCATATTCTGCCAAAAAGAATACCGCAAACGCCATACCTGAATATTCAACATGCGTACCACCTACAATCTCAGATTCGCCTTCTACTACATCAAAAGGTGCACGATTAGTTTCCACTAAGGCAGAGATAAAAAAGATAATCATCATTGGGAACAACGGAATAAAATACCAATTCAACAGCCCGCCCTGTTGTGCCATAACAATGGCATTAAGATTAACACTACCCGCAATCATCACCACGGTTACCAGAGCAAAACCAATAACAATTTCATAAGAAACCAATAATGATGCACTACGCAACGCACCTAGAAGCGGATATTTAGAGTTAGATGCCCAACCTGCCAAAATAATACCGTACACACCTACCGAACCAATTGCCAACACATACAACAAACTAACATCTAAGTTCGCAACATAAAGCCCTTCGTCGAATGGAATAACTGCCCAAACGGCAATTGCAGGGGCGATCGCCAATACAGGAGCCAAGAAGAATAGATAAATATTAGCCTTGCTCGGAAATATAATCTCCTTAGTCATTAGTTTTAAGGCATCAGCAATAGGTTGCAACCAACCTTTTGGACCAACACGATTAGGACCAATTCTAAGCTGCATATAACCAATCACTTTGCGCTCTGCATAGGTAAAGTAGGCAACCACCAACATCAGCGGTATCACCAAAGCAATTGCCTTAATTAAGATAATGACAACACTTGCAAACGCACCATCAAACCAAGGCAATAATTCATGTATCCACTGCCAAATTTCTGTCATGACTTACCTCCAATTGGGTGTCTTGCATTTATAAAGACACAATCATTAGCCACCGATTCTGTAACCATAACAGGCACACCTAAATATTTTTTGCCTCTTTCAACTTGCAATTTTTCCGCAGTGGACTTATTCATTGACGCAAGATGCACTTGCCCAATCTTTGTCGCATGAAGTGCGCTTGCATGCCTTAGCAGCACATCTGTTGCATAAGGTGATTTCTGATAGATAACATCTATGCCTCTCTTTGCTTCCGCTATAACACTAACTGGTCTTTCGTCTGTTGCTTTTTGACGATTTTGATTAACAGCCTCGCTGGTAATTTGAGTAGAGTCTTCGTAGTGAAACCCCTGTAATTTCAACAAATCTGCCAATACCTTTAACACTTTCCAAGCTGGTTTGGATTCGCTTGGAGCACTAACTGCTGCCGCGAATGACTGCACTTTACCATCAATATTAACATGCGAACCCGAAGTTTCATAAAAACTTGCAATCGGCAACATAACATCTGAACATTGGGAAATCACTTTGTCCTTAAAACTGTTCATTGAAACGACAAAGGTGTTATTACCAAATGCCTCAAGTGCTTTCACGGAATTATGAAAATCATATTCTGGGTAAATATCTAGCAAAATATAAGCTTTAAGTTTTGCTGCTAGCATTGCATTAGCATCTAGACCGCCTTGACCTGGCACAAAGTTTGCCATCTCGGCTGCTATCGAGTTTGAAGTTGCACTGATATTGAGAGTTGCGGAATTAGTTTGCTGTGCAATCTCGCTAATTAATTTTGCAATACTAATGGCTTGTGGATTGTTGATGATATGCTCACCTAAAATAATTACTGAATTGTCTGCGGTCAACAATCTATTGGCAATAGATTGTGCCGAATCTCGCGCACTAACGTTAGATAAATAATTTTTTGCATGCACGCTTTTTAGAACTGATTTTGATATTTCTGCCAATATTGTTGCTGTTTGATATGGAGAAATAATATTTTCACTGTTAATGCGATAATTAAAATCAAACGGCATCACGTTCACCACGTCAATATCAGCACCTGCTAAAACTGCTTTACGCAAACGATGATTAATCATTGGTTGCTCTAAGCGAGGATTAGAACCAATAATTAAACCATAATCAATACTCTCTAATTCTGTGAGTTTAATATTAGAATCTAAGGTTATACTGTTTTCAAGGTCCTTAATATCAAGACGATGGTCAATATTTTCAGACCCCATTTCCCTTAATATTTTTTGCAATAAATAAAACTCTTCAAGCGTTGCGGTGTTGGACGCTAGGGCACCAATTTCATTTGCTTGATTGTCCGACACCTGATTAGCCAAACCACGCACCGTAAATTCTAATGCCTCGTTCCACTGAACTTCTTTCCATTTGCCATTGAGTTTAATCTGTGGTTTAAGCAATCTGTTTTCGTGTGATAAACCCTCGTAAGAAAAGCGATCTCTATCAGAAATCCAAGTCTCATTAACATTGTCATTGTCTTTAGCAACAACGCGTCTGACCTTGCCTTTATAAGTTTGTGCAAAAACATTAGAGCCTACTAGATCATGTCGAGCAATGCTTGGGGTAGCATTCATCTGCCATGTCCTAAGCGCATAACGAAAAGGTTTAGAAGTAAGTGCGCCTACTGGACAAACATCAATCATATTGCCCGAAAGTTCCGAAGTAATACCCTCTTGTAGGAATGGCTCAATCTTCAAATCTTCACCACGACCTGTCCCGCCCATCTCCGCTATACCGCCAATTTCATTGCCAAAACGCACACAACGTGTACAATGGATACATCTTGTCATATCGGTGTGTATGAGCGGTCCAATGTCGTTATCAACAACAACACGTTTACCTTCGCTGAAATATGACATATCCGAACCATAAGTCATTGCCACATCTTGCAATTCACACTCACCGCCTTGATCGCAAATCGGACAATCTAGCGGGTGGTTAACCAACAAAAACTCCATTACTGCCTTCTGCGAGGCTTTGACTTTGGCGTTTTGGGTGTGCACTTTCATGCCTTCATTGACTGGCGTAGAACAGGCTGTTTGCGGTTTTGGCGCGCCTTCAACATCTACCAAACACATGCGACAACTAGCCGCCACCGATAATTTTTTATGGTAGCAAAATCTTGGCACACTGATACCTTCTCTGTCAGTCACGCTTATCAACATTTCGCCTGCCTGAGCTGTGACTACATTGCCATCAATTTCAATCTCAATATCAGCCATTGTCGATTACCCTTTTATCATACTTCTTCCATGCTCGATATAATACTCGAACTCGGATCTAAAATTTCTTAAAAAACTTTCCACTGGCATTGCTGCTGCATCACCAAGCGCACAGATAGTATTACCCATAATCTTATCTTGCACGCTTAGTAATAAATCAATATCCTCAGGCACCCCATCACCATCAGTCATGCGCTTTAACACGCGATATAACCAACCTGTACCCTCACGACATGGCGTGCATTGCCCACAAGACTCATCATAATAAAAATGTGCAAGTCGTGTTAATGTCTCAACCATACAGGTCGAATCGTCCATAACAATCACTGATCCTGCACCCAACATTGAACCAGCAACCTCAATCCCATCATAATCCATAGTCATCGCCATTGCAGCCTCTGCGGTGAGTACGGGCGTTGACGACCCCCCTGGAATAACGGCTTTTAATTTACCGCCTTTTCTCATACCACCAGCCATTTCTAGCAAGTCTTTAAAAGGCGTGCCCATTGGTATTTCAAAATTAGCGGGTTTAGCCACATGGCCAGAAACCGAAAACAACTTACAACCCCCAGAATTTTCTACCCCAAGATCGGCGAACCTCTGTCCTCCATTAGCCAGAATCTCGGGCACAGAGGCAAAACTTTCGGTGTTATTAATCGTAGTCGGTTTGCCGAATAAACCAACATTTGCAGGAAATGGCGGCTTAAATCTTGGCTGTCCTTTTTTGCCTTCAATAGATTCTAGCAATGCGGTTTCTTCGCCACAAATATAAGCACCAGCGCCTAAATGCGTATATAAGTCAAAACTAATGCTACTACCGTTAATATTTTTACCCAACAACCCTGCATCATACGCCTCTTTAAGCGCACCCTCAAACCGCTTAAATGGCTCCATAAACTCACCACGAATATAGTTATAACCTACGCTCGCGTTCATTACAAAACCACCAATTGCCATGCCCTCAATCACAGCATGCGGGTTATATCGCAAAATATCTCTGTCCTTACAAGTACCAGGTTCACCTTCATCAGAATTACAAACCACATATTTTTGCCCATCAGATTGACGTGGCATGAAACTCCATTTTAGTCCTGTCGGGAAACCCGCACCTCCTCGACCTCGCAAACCAGAGGTTTTTAGTTCATCAATAATTTCTTCGGGTGTGATTTCGCCTTGTAAAATTTTATGCCAAACTTTATAACCACCACTCTCTCTATACACTTTGAGTGAATGGCATTCTTCTTTATTTAAATTTTTAAAACAAACTTCATTCATTTTAGTGTTGCCAAAATTTCATCAATTTTTTTCTCAGTTAGATTTTCATAATATTTATCGCCAATCTGAAACATCGGTGCGCCTACACAAGCACCTAAACACTCAACTTTTTTTACATTGATTAAACCATCTTTTGTTACTTCGCCAGTTCTAATGCCTAACTTTTGTTCTAAATAATCAATCAAATTATCTGCGCCATTGAGCATACAAGAAATGTTATGACAAATACGAATGGTGTGCTTTCCTGCTGGCTTGTGATTATAGTTCTCGTAAAATGTAGCGACTTCTTGCACTGCAATTCTTGGCATATCCAAATAATCTGCAACTGCTTGAATAGCTTCGGCACTTAAACTATTGGCGTTTTCTGCTTGCACAATTTTAAGTGCTTCCATCACCGCAGAACTTTGTCGCCCTTCTGGATATTTTTTTATCCAAGCATCAATTTGCTCTTTTGCTTTATCCGAAATCATAAGTCTTTCAATATGGTTTTAATAATTTCTAATGTATCGTGCCTATGAGGCTTACTTAGCATTCCAAAAATCTTCATCATCTCTAAAACAATTTCTATATTTTCTCCGTTGAACTCAAATTTAGCACGCTCGTTTTCGTCAGCACAACGACCTAATAAAGGTTTTTCCGTCTGTAATTTGGTGATTGTAAAACAAAAATATAACATGGGTTGCACGCCAACTGCTTTTTGTTTTTCTTTAATAGTGACCTCTGCAATCATTTCATGTTTGCCAAATTTGTAAATTAGCTGAGGATATTTAACTTTCAAGGTGTGAAAATCAATGTTATTAATGTTTGTAGGGGTGGATTTTGTTCGCTGGATTTGACAATGCTGGTGTTTGTCTAATAAGTCACTCTCTGTTATTTGCTCCAAGGAATCATGCAACTCTTGCAAATCACTTTTTGAAATAATTCCCCACACTGAGAAATAGTATAAATATTCTGATAACTCATACAATGTTTTTTTATTGCTCTTGCTATCAATAAAATATTTGTCTTTAAGTGTAATGTTGCAAAAATTTTTAAATTTTTCCTTATCGAACTTATTAACATCATTTGGCACGACAGCATCATAACCAATCTGCCATTCAATATAATTTTCTTTGTTAAATGGATTGGACCTGCTTGCAAAAGGCAAACCATAATCAAATATAGAATTTCTTTGTTTAACCCTAGTCTTTCCGCTGGTTGTGGTAAGCGGAATATCCACAACAATAGTTTGTGCAGATTTATTGATACCGCTAATTAACATAGTGAACTCCCAATAATTGCTGAAAATATTCAACGATTTTTACCACATGCGTTTTCGAAAAATCAAACTTAGTAAAATATTGGCGCAGATTTTTATGTTGATTGAGAGCCTCTAAAATAAAATATTTTTTATATTTTATGAACAATTGATTGTCTATTAAAACATTACAATTGCCAAAATAATAAGGTACGTGATGAGAAAACTGCTTGAAAACATCAATGTAAATATAGTATTCTAATTTATTTTTATCAATAATAATTGTATTGTTAGTGTGTTTATTAACAAATGTTCTATTTCTCTTTAATGCATTAATATCACGCATTGTCCAAAAAAACAAGTCGTCATGCTTAGGCTTTTGGGATTTACTTGGATACCTTTTAACATAATGAGATATATCATCAAATTCATTTAACTGTAACGTGGTGTTTTTAACCAGCCAAGGAAAATCAATAACGCTCTCATAAGTTGTACCTATGCCATCTCTTTTATACAGGGCAATTACAATTGGGAATTGCATGGACTTAGAAGACTCGCTAAAGCACGAACTGCTGATAATCCTCCCTTGCATTAACCGATAGTTGTCGGTGAAATTTTTTAGTAGCCTGAAATTAGCCTGTTTTATCAAATAAGACAAGGGGTGCAAAACACAAATGTAATCCGCCTTGAGTTGGTTATAAGAGAGTAAAAACGACATGCCCAAATCACGAGTTTTAACGCTCTTATCAAGCGTCATATTAAATGTTTTAATATCGTTTCTAATTATAGAACTCTTGTCATTGTAGGGTGGGTTGCCAATCACACACAGTTTTTCATCATTTTTGATGTTGTATTGTTGCCTGTTAATATTGCCTAGCGCGTTGTGATTAAACAGCATAGCATCAATGTTTTGTTTTGCTTTATTGATTGCTGAAACGTCAATATCATTGCCTATTTTTTTGCACCTAGATGGATAATTTAGAAAATTACCATAACCACAAGAGCTATCGAGAACGATGGTTTCTTCATCAATATAAGGACTTAGCATATTCCATGCAATTTCGACATATTCATTCTTAGTATAATATGCGCCTAAATTAACCCTATCAGCATAATTAAGATGTTGTTGCTGGGATAAATGCGTCATCTATCTATCTCTCCAAAAACAATATCTTGCGTGCCGATGATGGTAACAACATCTGAGAGCATATGTCCTTTTGCCATCTCGTCCATAGATGCTAAATGTGCAAAACCAGGTGCACGTATTTTTACACGATAAGGCTTGTTGGCTCCATCAGATACTAAATAAACGCCAAACTCACCTTTAGGGTGCTCCACCGCCGAATAAACTTCACCTTCTGGCAAACTATAGCCCTCAGTAAATAATTTAAAATGATGAATGAGCGACTCCATATTGTTCTTCATATCAGTACGCTTTGGTGGCGCAACTTTTTTATCTTCGCTCATGACCTGACCAGGATTGTCTTTTAGCCAATCAACACATTGCTTAATAATACGATTAGATTGGCGCATTTCTTCCAACCGCACCAAATAACGATCATAACTATCGCCAGTAACGCCTACTGGAATGTCGAACTTTAATTTGTCATAAACCGCATAAGGTTGATTTTTTCTTAAATCCCATGCCACTCCAGAACCTCTAAGCATAGGACCAGTAAAACCCATTTGTTTTGCACGATTAGCAGAGACAATACCAATATTAACTAGACGTTGTTTCCAAATGCGATTGTCCGTTAATAAGTCATCATATTGCTTAATACTAGCGGGAAATTCTTTTGTAAAATTGTCAATGAAATCTAGTAATGAGCCCTGACGGTCTTGATTCATTGCCGCTAACTCTTGAGGTTTGCGAAAATTATTTGCAAGGTATCGTGGCATCTTTTCAGGCAAATCACGATACACCCCGCCTGGACGATAATAAGTTGCATGCATACGTGAACCTGATACTGCTTCGTAACAGTCAATGAGTTTCTCACGCTCACGAAAAGCATACAAGAAAACGCTCATTGCCCCCACATCAAGCGCATGCGTACCTAGCCACATCAAATGATTGAGTAATCGTGTAATTTCATCAAACATCACCCGAATATATTTTGCTCGTTCAGGTACTTTAAGATTAAGCATTTTCTCAATAGCCAACACATAGGCATGTTCGTTACACATCATAGAAACATAGTCTAATCTATCCATATATCCAATAGACTGATTATAGGGTTTAGACTCTGCTAATTTTTCAGTGCCACGATGAAGCAATCCAATATGCGGGTCGGCACGCTCAATCACCTCGCCATCAATCTCCAAAATAAGACGTAAAACGCCATGCGCCGCTGGATGTTGCGGACCAAAGTTAAGTGTGTAGTTACGAATTTCAGCCATAATAAACGATAGTTAATTATCTCCTAATTACCTTAGGCACATTCACATTAGGTTCTATGCTAACTGGCTCGTAAACCACACGACCTAACTCATCATCATAGCGCATTTCAACCTCGCCAATTAAAGGGAAGTCCTTGCGTAGTGGATGTCCAACAAAACCATAATCGGTCAGGATACGACGCAAATCATTATGCCCTTCAAACAAAATACCAAACAAATCAAATGCCTCTCTTTCATACCAATTAGCGACTGTCCAAATGTCGGTTACTGATTTTATTATTGGCTGATTCTCACTTACATAAGCCTTAACTCTAAGTCGCTTATTATTGCTAACAGATAACAAATGATAAACCACCGCAAAACGCTGTTTATGTACATTTTTGTTGCCATATTGCCTTTCACGCGCTCTACCAAAACCCGAAGAACTAGCATCAACATCCCAGTCGGATTGCCCATAAGTTAAATAATCAACACCAGATAAGTCAATTAATGTGTCAAACGCAAAAGTATCTCTGAGCTGCAAACAAGTCGTAATAATATCGTTAGCATCAACGGTTAGCGTTAATTCACCAAATGCGTCTACAATGTTGTTTTTATCAAATGCTTCAATAAGTTGTGCTTTTAATTTTTGCATCATGTTCTCGCAATCGTATTGGTACGATGGATTTTATCTTGTAATTGTAAAATGCCGTAAAGTAGAGCTTCTGCCGTTGGCGGGCAACCTGGCACATAAACATCAACTGGCACGATACGGTCACAGCCACGTACCACCGAATAAGAATAATGATAGTAACCACCGCCATTTGCACAGGAACCCATTGAAATTACCCATCTAGGCTCGGGCATTTGATCATAAACTTTTCTAAGTGCTGGTGCCATCTTATTGGTAAGCGTACCCGCAACAATCATCAAGTCAGATTGACGCGGCGTAGGTCTAAACACAATACCAAAGCGGTCAAGATCATAACGCGAAGACCCTGCCTCCATCATCTCTACTGCACAGCATGCCAAGCCAAAAGTCATCGGCCACAACGAACCTGTTCTTGCCCAATTGATGACTTTGTCGAGCGATGTGGTTACAAACCCTTCTTTCATCAAGCCTTCAATTGCCATAATTACCCTTAAAAAATAAGCGAGCATCTTTTTCTGTAGCAAAGCAAACAAAGCAGTGCGCCATTCTACCAAATTGACTATACGATAAATCTGCAGGGTTTGTTATTCCCATTCTAGTGCTCCATTCTTCCACTCAAAGATAAAACCTACAACCAACAAAAATAAAAATATACTCATTCCAACAAAACCAAACCAACCTAATTCGGACTGTACAACTGCCCAAGGAAATACGAAAGCGACTTCTAAGTCAAATAGGATAAATAAAATAGCAACAAGATAGTAGCGCACATTGAAATGCATGCGCGAATCGTCAAAAACGGGAAATCCACATTCAAACTGAGAATTTTTTTCTGCATCTGGCTTGCTTGGACCTAATAGATAACCGATTAACATTGGTCCAACGCCGAATGCAATCCCTAAAACAATAAAAACCACAACTGGTAAATAATTCTCTAACATGCTATTTATTGTTGAACTTCAAAATCAAGGATTATATCTAATTTTGTTAGTCTTTAGTTAGATATACACCTCAAATAAATCACTCTGCTAACTTGTTGCTGGTCTCCTTACAAGATATCAACACCAAATCTACATATTGTTTTTACTAACTCTGACAGAAGTGCAAGCCCTTGTTCGCTAATAATACCTGATAAAACTGCCAAATGGATTCAAATAAATTACTTAATCGCTAGTGGCGCGGATTTTGTTGGTTAAGTCTTTAATAAATAAAACACAATATTATTCAATGTTGATAAACTAATCTACACAGACAATTGAGCATCACAATAGACGCACATTTATACAAATGGATAAAATCAATTTACAATGTGGTGCTTAAGTGTAATAAATAACAAACTACATTTGTGGGGTTAAAATAGAGTTCTATGAATTTCTCTCAAACGCTTTTTGCACTTAAACAACAACATCTTTACCGCTCGGCTAAGGTGGTGGACAGTGGTTGCGTAAATTTTTGCTCAAATGATTATTTAGGTTTAAAAAATCATTCACAAGTGATTAAAGCATTTAAAGAGGGTGCAGATGAATTTGGTGTGGGTTCTGGTGCTGCTCATTTAGTGAGTGGTCATTCAAAAGCACATCAGGCATTAGAAGAGGCTTTAGCCAAATACACAAAGCAACAGCGCGTCTTATTATTTTCAAGTGGTTATAGTGCAAATCTCGGGGTGTTTTCTGCGCTTAAAAGCAAATTAGATTGGGTAGTGCAAGACAAACTCAATCACGCCTCGTTAATTGATGCTAATCAGCTGATTGGTTTGCCTGTACAACGTTATCTGCATAATGATACCAACTCACTCAAGAAAAAAATACAAAAACAGACTGGGCAAGGCTTGGTTGTAACTGATAGTATTTTTAGCATGGACGGTGATAGTGCCAATATTGACCAACTCAGCACAATCGCTAAACACTCCAATGCTTGGTTTATGCAAGACGATGCACACGGTTTTGGCATGAAAACACCTCATATTCCAAGTCATTCTATTTATATGGCAACATTAGGCAAGGCAGCAGGCACAATGGGTGCATTTGTTGCAGGTGATGAAGAGTTTATTGAATTTTTGATTCAAAAGTCACGCCCCTATATTTATACCACTGCTATTGCGCCTGCCTTGTGTATGGCAGCGTTAAAAAGTTTAGAGCTTATTCAACAAGGCACACAACAACAAAAATTGCGCGCTAACATTGATTACTTCTACATCTTTTCTCAAACTCTAGGGCTGCCTATTGCACATTCTAAAAGTGCGATTCAACCTTTGATCGTTGGTAATAATGAAAAAGCGTTGATGATAAGCAAAACTCTACTCAAACAAGGTTTTTTTGTCAAAGCTATTCGTAGCCCCACCGTGCCACAAGGCACCGAGCGTTTGCGCATAACCCTTAGCGCTAATCATACAAAAACACAAATAGCGCAATTATTAACACAAATTAAAAATGCTTTATAGTAGAACAATCGGTGTCGGTGATAACTTAGTACTGCTTCACGGCTGGGCGTTAAGTGGCGATTGTTTCAAAAACTTAGTTAGACAATATAAAACACGATATCGCATCACTATAATTGATTTACCAGGGCATGGTAGAAGTGATGTTGTTGCAGGCGGAATTGATGAGTGGTGTGCAGAAATTATTCAACAACTACCAAAAAAACCAACCTTATTAGGCTGGTCGTTAGGCGGATTATTAGCTATTAACATTGCACAACAAATCAAGTTATCTAAACTTATTTTATTAGCTGCTACCCCTAAATTTGTCAATAACAGCAATTGGAATTATGGCGTTGATGCGATGAATTTTCAAATGTTTTCAAATGTTTTGGAATCAAACTTATCGCAAGGATTAAAACGTTTTATCAACTTGCAAACCAGCCACAAAGAGCAAATTAAATCGCTTTATCAGGCTATTGATGAACTGCCTGCAAATCCTCAGGCATTAAATCAAGGCTTAGACATTTTACTT
Source organism: uncultured PS1 clade bacterium (assembly GCA_937950605.1). Lineage (GTDB taxonomy): Bacteria > Pseudomonadota > Gammaproteobacteria > PS1 > Pseudothioglobaceae > Thiodubiliella. The sequence continues at coordinate 18,654 of CALFDA010000020.1, forward strand.
AACTCTGACTTACGACAACAACTCAAGCAACTAAACGTGCCCGTGCATGTTATTTTAGGCAATCTTGATCTCTTAGTGCCAGTTAGCATCGTTGAGTGGTATATGGCACAAAACATACCAACCACTGTATTAGATACGGGACACCTGCCTTTTTTGCATAAGAATTTTTCAATATAAACTCGAGGTTAAAGCAAAACGGGCAAGCATTTATTTTGCTTGATTTTTTAACTAAAGCACTAACTAACTTTTTGGCTAACTTCTTGTGTTTGCTTGGATTTTAAAAAAATAAAAAATCTGCGTAAAAATTAACCAGCGGTTTGAAAAAATTATTATATATAGTTTGATTAAACCAAATCTGCTAGCACTTTAATAATTATTATGCTGTATTAAATCAGGGCGTTTTTTATGCGTGTTTTTCTGTGCTTGACTCGCACGCCAAGCATCAATTTTCGCTTGATGTCCACTGAGTAGAACCTCGGGCACACGCTGTCCATCAATAACTTTTGGGCGCGTGTAATGCGGATAATCCAATAACCCATTAGCGAATGAATCACTCAATGAATCTTGATTGCCTAATACTCCTGAAATTTGTCGACTTACAGCGTCAATTAGCACCATTGCACCAAGTTCGCCACCACTAATTACATAATCACCAAGTGAGATTTCTCTATCTACATCATGCTCGATAACACGCTCATCTACACCTTCATAACGCCCGCACAACAAAATCAATGATTCAAATCTAGACAACTCAACGGCTAATTGATGGTTGAGTTTTTCCCCTTGGGGCGATAGATAAATAACGGTTGCATCTGGGGTTGTTTGTTTGATTTTAGCAATACAATCACGAATAGGCTTAACTTGCATAACCATGCCTGCACCACCGCCATATGGCGCATCATCAATATTGCGATACTTATTGTCACTAAAGTCGCGCAATTGCCAAGTATTGATTGACAACAGGGATTTTTTAATCCCACGGGCAAGCACGCCCTCTTCTTGAATCGCCGAAAACATTTCGGGAAATAGGGTAATTACGTCAAAATGCATCATCTCTTAAAGCAAGATGTTTTTTAAAATTTGATAATAGATAATGCTTAAGTTTTCTAGGTCTTGAATATTGACACACTCATCAACCTGATGAATAGTAGCGTTTAATGGACCTAATTCTATAACTTGTGCGGCTAATATTGGCGCAATAAATCGCCCATCAGAAGTGCCGCCCGAAGTCGATAACTTAGACTCAAAACCTTGAGTGGTTTTAATAGCTTCTATACAAGCGTTTACTAAATCACCCTTTGGAGTTAAAAACGGATAGCCCGAATGCTCCCAATCAATACCATATTTAAGATTATGTTTATCTAAAATCGCCAACACCCTTTGCTGTAAATCTTTGTGGCTAGATTTATTAGAATATCTGAAATTAAACATAATTTCTGCTGTATCGGGAATAACATTTGTGGCACCTGTACCAGCATTAATATTGGACACTTGAAAACTAGTTTGCGGGAAATATTCATTACCCCTATCCCAAGTAGTGTTACACAATTCATCTAATGCGCTTATGGCTAAATGGATTGGATTGTTAGCCAAATGTGGATAGGCAATATGTCCTTGCTTACCAATCAATGTTAATTTAGCATTAAGCGAACCACGCCGACCATTTTTAATTACATCGCCTAATTTTTTGTTTGAAGATGGTTCGCCCACTATGCAATAATCTACTCTTTGATTTTGTGCTTTTAAGTATTTACAAACTTTAACCGTGCCATCGGTGGCAATCCCTTCTTCATCTGCAGTAATTAAAAAACCAATATTACCTTTATGTGCTGGAAAATCTGCAATAAAACGCTCGGTTGCAGTTATCATTGCTGCTAGTGAACCTTTCATATCTGCTGCACCACGACCATACAACATACCGTCAATTACCTCTGGTTTGAACGGGTCGGTTTTCCAATTGCCACCAACAGGCACTACATCAGTATGTCCTGCAAAAACAAACACTGGAGCAATATCATTGCCACGTATCGCCCAAAAATTATCTACCTCGCCAAACTTTAAATTGTTAATTTCAAACCCAATTTTTTTTAATCGGTTTGTCATTAATGTTTGGCAACCTTTGTCATTAGGCGTTATCGAATCAATAGCAATTAAATCTTTAGCAAGTTGTAGTGTTGGGCTGGTCATAGTTTTAATTTTATTGTTGGGTTATCTTTTATATCAATGGGCTGACTAACAACTTCGATATCGTCTGCTTGTCGCATGGCAGCACCCGATTGACTCAAACGCGCTACTGCTAATACTTTTGAAGATTGTGATAATGTTTTGCTTGGCATTGTAGAATGCTCATCTGTTAATATCACCACGCCTTCAAAATCTTTAAGTTTCATCTTTTGAATAGCAATTGGCATCGATCTGCCTTGTGTGGCTTTCACATAAACCATCAAATAATGATTTTGATATTGTGCCTGACGCAAACGCTCGGATAATGTAATTTCAACTTTCACTTGGTACTTTTGCTTTACTTCATCTGTAGTTAAGGCGTTAACAGAAGTTTGAATTTGTGATAATTCGGCTAATCTGCGCTGTAATTGTGCTTTTTCTATGCTGCCTGATGGCAATACAGAAAGTGTTTTCTGCCATAATTTTTGTGCCAAATCAAACTGTTGTGCATTTACAGCGATCCAGCCCGCTAAATGCAAGGCATCAGGTGAATTTGCATCAATCTCCAAAGCCTCGCGTACTAAATCAGAAACACGTCCTGTAAACTGATAACCTTGTGTAATAGCCAAAGTCGAAGCATACTCAACTAGAAGTCCTACATTTTTTTTATCCAATTGATAGGCGCGTTCATAGGCCGCTAAAGAGTGTTTGTTTTCGCCAGCCTTAAACCACGCCAAGCCCAACATTCGCCACGCTTTTTTGTCATCAGGTTGCTCTGTTACGCGACGCTTGATTTTTGCAATACTTTCTTCTAGTGTTAGAGATTTATGTGTGTGTGCAATAATACTATGCGAACTCAATGCCTGATACATCAACACAGAGATTACACAAAAAAATACTGCGATTAATACAGCCAAACCAATTGTAGTATTTTGCTGATTATTATTGATGACTCTGTTAGTTTGCGTGATTTCAACACTCAAGGTTTGCGCAATTTCGTCTTTTGCTTGTTCAAATATTTGTTTATCGATTAAATCACTTTGTAAATCTTGTTCTAACTCTGCTTGTTTTTGTTTGCCTAATGCAATATTAGATTTTTCAAGATTAAGATTGTTAGTTTGTAGTGGACGATACAAAAACCAAACCAGCCACAACACAGAAACCGCTAACATAAGTGCAAACCATAGATATAAACTCATCGTTTTATCCTCAAGCGATATCTTTTATCAAATGCCGCTAACAAGGCACCTAGTGTAATCAAAATACCGCCCAGCCAAATCCATCGAACAAATGGTTTATAATACAATCTTAAACTCCATGCGCCATTGCTTAAATCCTCGCCTAAAGCGACATAAATATCTCGATAAAACGATGGGTCAATCGCTGCTTCAGTCATTGGCATACCTGTTGTATATTGACGTTTTTCGGGTCTTAAAGTAGCGATCTTATTACCTTGATGCACAACTTCAAGCGTCCCTCTGTGTCCTGCATAATTTGCGCCTATCAAACTTTCAACACCTCTAAAGGTAAAAGCATAATCTTTAATTTCCACTGTCTCATTTGGTGTCATCTTAATGTCTTTTTCCACTCCATATTGTGTGGTAATCGTTGCCCCTAGCAAAAACACAGCAATGCCAATATGTGCCAACACCATGCCTAAAAAAGCACCACTCATTTTGCTTTTCTTTATTACTCTTTGTGCTAACAACAATAATGAATGCAGCAATACCCAAACAAACAAAAACACTGCCAACACCACTGCAACATTGTCCACCAACAAATAAGTAATCAACGCTACCGTTATAGCCACAAATGCAGTGTGCATCGTAGCATCAACCAACCTTGTTGCTTGGTCTTTTTTCCAGCGCAAAAATCCACCAATTGCCATCACCAAAACTGCTATTACCATAATCGGAATAAACACCGCGTCAAAATAAGGTGCGCCTACTGATATTTTGCCCAAATTTAGTGAATCCAAAAACAATGGATACAAAGTACCCAAAAATACACTTAATGTCGCTGCTACCAATAAAACATTATTGATTAGCAAACCACTCTCTCTGGATAATGGCGAAAATTGATTACTACTGTGCATTAAATTAGCACGCCATATATATAAGGCTAACGAACCACCTACCACAATCATTAAAAAGATTAGAATAAACAAACCTCTTGCAGGATCACTGGCAAATGAATGTATTGAGGTTAAAATACCTGAACGCACCAAGAAAGTTCCTAATAGACTCAGAGAAAAGCCCGAAATTGCCAACAATACCGTCCAATGTTTAAATGCCCCACGTTTTTCACTAACACTAAGTGAATGCACCAAGGTTGTTGCCACTAACCACGGCATAAATGAAGCATTTTCTACTGGATCCCAAAACCACCAACCACCCCAACCAAGTTCATAATAAGCCCACCAAGAACCCAACACAATGCCAAAAGTTAAAAATGCCCAAGCCACCAAAGCCCACGGGCGCGACCATCTTAGCCAAGTGGAATCCAATTGCCCACGAATTAGCGACGACAACACGAAAGCAAAAGGGATAGCCATACCTACATAGCCCATATACAACATCGGCGGGTGAATAATTAAGCCAAAATCCTGTAACAAAGGATTAAGTTCGCGCCCTTGTGTCGGCACAATGTCCAAACGCTCAAAAGGGTTGGAAGTTAGCAACAAAAATAACAAAAAGCCAATGCTTATCAAACCCAACATAATCAAAACATGGTTTAAAACTTCGCTAGGTAGACGCTTGGAAAAAACAGAGACTGCCAGCGTCCAAGCTGATAATATCAACGCCCATAACAACAAAGAGCCCTCGTGCGCACCCCAAACAGCAGACACCTTAAACATATCAGGCAAATTTGTATTTGAATTACTAGCAACATATTTCACCGAAAAATCATCTAGCAAAAATGCATTCATTAACAGCGCAAATGACACCGCTATCCAAAAAAACTGCATCCATGCCAAAGGCTTGGTAAGTTGTATTAAAACCAGTGACCCACGCCACATCCCTACACTTGGCAACAGCACCTGTAAAACAGCCACCATTAGAGAAAGGATTAAAGCAAAATGTCCGATTTCGGGTAACAATTTAGAAAGTCCTCACTATTAGAATAAATCCATTATTTTATCCAATCCGCCAACATCAATAACTATATCTGCCTTGTTAGCAACAATCGTCTTGGCATGATATGCCACTGACAAACCAGCGAGTTTCATCATCGCCAAATCATTAGCACCATCGCCTACTACAATCGTATTAGCAGAAGATGCTTGATTTTGTTCGCATAACCAAGTAACGAACTCAGCTTTTAATGTAGCATTAACGATATTACCACTCACTTTTCCCGTTAACTGATTATTCTTAATATCCAAAGTATTTGCACGATTATAATCGAGTCCAATATCTTGCGCTAAACGCTGAGTAAAATAAGTAAAACCACCCGATACAACCGCTGTTGTGATTCCACGCATTTTTAAAGATTGAACCAATGCCTTACCCCCAGGATTCACTTGTAAACGCTCATTATAAACACGGTTTAACACTGATACATCTAAACCCTTTAACAAAGCAACTCGCTCAATCAAAGAGGCATCAAAATCTATCTCACCCTGCATTGCACGCTCGGTAATCATGGCAACCTGTGGCTTAAGATTCGCAAAATCTGCAATCTCATCAATACATTCAATATTAATCAAGCTTGAGTCCATATCACTGACGAACACCTGCGCATGAGCAAAATCAAACATTGGCAAATAATTGATATCCACGCCTAACGCTTTACGCAATGGCACAATATCAATTTTTCTATCCACTGCAAAACGAAAATGTGTTGATTTAGCCTCAAAACTTGCACCGACAATATATGCCATTTTGTTGGCAATGGTTAAATTTTTGGTATGCAGAATAATTGTGTCCATTGATGCAAAATTTTACCTATATTTATTATTATATCCGTCCATAATTACGCTTAATTCAGCCCTTAAGTGTTATTTTTGCAAACATTAAAATACTATCAAAGAACACAAAAACACCGAGGCAACTGTTACTAAATAGCCAAAGCAAGTGCTAATTGTACTAACACTTTCTAGGCAGTTCACAAACTTAACACACTGAAACTATCTTGGGCAATATTCACCAAAACAAATTAAATGCTACTTAATAAGATTACGTTCTTGCCAAACAATAATATCAAACAAGAGTTTGGATTATCAAACAACACAAACAGCATTTGAATCAGGTATATTAAAGTGCAGAAGTTATAATTCGAATCTGGTAAATTTAATCCTTTTTACACTTTAATATTATGAAATATGCACTTGTTTTTCCTGGTCAAGGCTCTCAATCTTTGGCCATGCTTGCGGATTTAGCCGATAATTTTCCTCTAGTAAAAAACACCTTTGAAAATGCAAGCGATGTTTTAGGTTTTGACTTGTGGAAAATTGCCCAAAAAGATCAAAAGGCACTCAACCAAACACACAATACGCAACCCGCCATGTTAGCGGCAGGTTATGCAACCTATCAGGTGTTAAATAATGAAACCAATTTGTCGCCCATTTGTATGGCAGGACACAGTTTAGGCGAATATACAGCACTAGTTGCCTCGAATGCTCTGCGATTTGAAGATGCCATTCAGCTGGTGCGCCAACGTGCAGAACTCATGCAATCAAGTGTGCCAGCAGGAACAGGAGCAATGGCAGCCATTTTGGGCTTAAATGATAAAACTGTGGTGGAAATTTGCAATAATTATGTGGGTGAAGGTGTTGTTGAAGCAGTGAATTTTAATGCTGATACTCAGGTAGTGATTGCAGGCAATAAGAATGCTGTGGATATAACTTGTAGAGCAATGCAAAAGGCAGGTGCAAGGCGTGTGGTTTTATTGCCGGTAAGTGCGCCATCACATTGCTCTTTGATGGATGATGTTGCAGATGTATTCGCCAATAACATACATGCAACAGATTTTAAAATGGGTAATATTGATGTGTTGCATAATGTTGATGCAAAAAAATCCCGCGATGTTACCGAGCTAAAAAATAAGCTTGTGGCACAACTACACAAACCAGTTTTATGGACAGCTACAGTGCGAGCAATGCATGCAATGGGTATAGAAAAATTAATTGAATCTGGTCCAGGCAAGGTTTTGACGGGCTTAACACGCAAAATTGAAAAATCATTAACAGCAAATGCTGTGTTTGATTCAAACACTCTTAAAACAACTTTAAAGGAGATAAGATAATGTCAAATCTAACAGGGAAAATTGTATTAGTCACAGGCGCAAGTCGTGGCATTGGACAAGCAATAGCACTATCTTTAGGTGCCCGAGGCGCAACAGTGATTGGCACAGCAACAAGTGATAAAGGCGCAGATAAAATCAGCAACACATTTCAAGACAACGACATAACAGGCATGGGTTTAACGTTAAATGTTGTTGACAATAATCAAATTGCTAATGTTATGAAAGTCATTAACAAATCTTATGGCGCAGTTGATATTTTGATTAACAATGCTGGCATCACACGAGACAATCTTCTAATGCGTATGAGTGAGGATGAATGGAGCGATATTATTAACACTAATCTTACTTCTGTTTACAAAATGTCGAAAGTTGTGTTGCGAGGCATGATGAAGAAAAAATCTGGACGCATTATCTCAATTGCCTCGGTTGTTGGTGCTTCTGGCAATGCAGGACAAACCAATTATGCCGCGGCTAAAGCAGGCATTATGGGCTTTACCAAATCATTAGCACGCGAAGTTGGGGCTCGTGGTATTACCGTGAATGCAGTGGCACCTGGTTTTATCAAAACCGATATGACAGATGCAATATCAGAAACACAAAAAGAGATAATCTATAAACAAATCCCAATGGGTCGATTAGGAACAACAAATGAAGTTGCTGAGGCTGTATTGTTTTTAGCAGGTGATAGTGGCTCATATATTACAGCACAAACACTACATGTTAACGGCGGTATGTATACCGTTTAGCGACGGCGTTTAAAGAACTGTTGCAGTAATTCCTTGCATTCATCAGCAAGAATCCCCCCTTGTATTGTAATTGTGTGATTAAAGCAAGCACTATTAACAAGATTTTGGCACGAACCACAAACACCTGTTTTTTCATCATAAGCACCAAACACAACACGCTCGATACGCGCATGAACCATTGCACCTAAACACATTGTGCAAGGCTCAAGAGTAACATATAGGGTGGTGTTTGACAGGCGATAGTTGCTAAGTTTTTTGCCCGCTTTGCGTAATAATTGAATTTCTGCGTGTGCACTAGGGTCATTATTGTTGATAGATTGATTATGGGCAATTTCAATTAGTTGATTGTTTTTAATTAGTACTGCACCAACTGGGACTTCGCCTATTTTTTCAGCTAATGATGCCTGTTTTAAGGCTAATTTCATCCATTGAAAGTCAAGTGTTTTGCTATTCATTTATCACCTATTGGATTAGATTAAGCATAAAAACCATGGTTTCAGCTAGGTTTTTTGTTTTTAGATACCTCATTAGATTATTTAAAACGCACTAATGCTTGCAATACCTTGCGCCCCTAGCTTGAGTGTTTTATCTAAATCTTGAATACTCATACCGCCTAAAAAATAAACAGGAATATCAATTTTATTAGCGATTTCAGCAGCATTATCCCAACCTAATGGCTTGGCATCAGGATGTGTTTGCGTGACTTTTACAGGGGCAATTACAATAAAATTCGCACCTATTTCTTGTGCTTTGAGAGCCTCATCTAAATTGTGTGTAGAGGCACCTAACAATTTATCATCAGCACAAGGTCTTGCATTAACAGCAAATAACTCTCTGCTAGTAAGATGCCAACCATTAACATCGGTTTTATTAAAATCTTTATTAGGGGTGTTAAGTAACAATGTTGCGTTATATTGCTGACATTTTTCTTTAACTTCGTCAATAATTATATTATGTAATGGTATTTTGCTTCTAAGTTGAACAAGTTTTATGCCTTGAATCAATTTTTGCTCAAGTACTTTTATCCACTCATCACTTTGGTGATTAACAGCAGGAGTTATCCAATACTTGTTAGGCAATGTTATTGAATCTAGAAAAGTTTTCATAGTTGGCAATAGCTTATAGTTACCTAGATTTTTGATTTTAACCCAAGCAATGGCTTGACCTTCCATGCCTTTGGGTTTTTTTTGATATTGATTGATATTGTAAATACTAAGTGTAATAATGCTATTTTGGTATTGATGTGTTATCGTCCGATGTACGCTAAAGTGCTTAATTTTTATGCCAAGCTCTTCATTAAGTTCTCTAGCAAGAGTTTGCTCTAGGGATTCTCCAGCTTCTCGTTTGCCACCTGGCAATTCCCAAAAGCCTGCCATAAATTGCGAATGTTGGCGTTTTGTTATTAATATTTCTTGGTTTTTATTACGCAAAACACCAACAACTGCTTCGATATTTTGCATTTTTACAGTGAGTGGTAAAATGATTCCATTTTAGTCGGATAATATTTTTGAATTTAATAGAAAAAATTCAGCAATTAATGCCCCATAAATACCTTTTAAAAGGCAATTTAATGGGTTTGGAAAAAGAAGGGTTGCGTGTGTCTAAGCATGGTGATATTTCTCAAACGCCACACCCAAAATCGTTAGGTTGCGCGCTCACACATCCGCATATTACCACAGATTTTTCTGAATCGCTTATTGAACTAGTTACCCCGCCACTACATCGTGCCGATGAAATGTTGGCGTTTTTATCCAGAACTCAGCAATATTTGTATCATCGTTTGCCAAAAGATCAAAATTTTTGGTCGGCAAGTATGCCTTGTGTCATTCGTGGGGAAACCTATATCCCCATTGCACAATATGGCAGTAGCAACCAAGGCATGATGAAAACCATTTATCGTCGCGGACTTGCTAATCGTTATGGTAGTGTGATGCAAACGATTGCGGGAATTCATTTTAATTATTCTTTTGCTCAAGATTTTATTAAGATCTATCATTCACTAAAAGCAACAAACGAAACATTTAAAGAATTTAATAATCAAAGTTATATGGCACTAACACGTAATGTGGTGCGTTATGGTTGGTTGCTGACTTATTTGTTTGGTGCTTCAAACACAGTTTGTAAATCTTTTTTAAAAGGCTATCACCAACATTCACTAATTAAGTTTAATGATTCCACTTTATATGAACCTTATGCCACATCGCTACGCATGGGTGATATTGGTTATCAGAATTTGCGTGAAGATGAGGCTGGAGTGAAGGCTAATTATAATTCTTTAGAACACTATATTCACAGCCTAAACGCTGGCATGCAAACACCATGTAATGCATATAGTAAGATTGGACTTAAAAAACAAGGACAGTATCAGCAGTTAAGCACCAATATATTGCAAATTGAAAATGAATATTATGCCGCTGTTCGTCCTAAACCAGTTATTTCAAACAACAAACCTTTGGAATCTTTACGTGAGAATGGCATTGCCTATATCGAATTACGTTCATTAGATATTAATCCCAGTTTGCCACTAGGTATTGATAAAACACAGGTATTGTTTTTGGAGGCGTTTTTATTGTTTTGTCTGTTAGAAAATTCGCCAGTTATTTCTAGTCGTGAACAAGTGGAATGTGATACTAATGATCATCTAGTTGCACACAAAGGATTAAAACCTAATTTGATGTTGACACGACAAGGAAAAAGCATGTTATTGCAAGATTTAGGGGCAGAATTAATACATAAAATTTATTGTTGTGCAGAGTTATTAGGGGCAGATTATCAAATTGCTGTTGATACCATAGGTAAGCGTATTAAGTGTAGCGAATGCACACCTTCTGCGACAAGTCTAAACCAAATGAGGCAACATAAGCAAGGTTTTTTTGACTACATTAATCACTGGGCAAAACAACATCAAAAAACCTTTTTGACAAAAGAAATTGATTTGCCGCACTTCGAATACCTAGACCAACAAGCCGAAAAATCTTGTCAACAACAACTTGAGATAGAACAAGCAGATAAATTGTCTTTTGAGCAATACTTGAGCAATTATTTTTTAGAAAAGTTATGAGCGATGCAACAACAATTTGTGCTTTAGCAAGTGCTATGGGGCGTGGAAGCATTGGTGTTGTGCGTGTGTCAGGCGTACTTGCAAGTACCATTGCTAAAAAAATGTTAGGCAAAATACCCAAGCCACGTTATGCACATTATGGCTCATTTTTTAATCAACATGGCGATGAAATTGATAAAGGAGTGGCGTTGTTTTTTCTAGCACCACATTCGTTTACTGGAGAAGATGTTTTAGAATTACAAGGACATGGTGGAGTCTTGGTAATGCAATCGTTGTTAGAAACCACACTATCATTAGGCGCGCAGGCGGCTGAACCAGGCGAATTTTCTAAGCGTGCTTTTCTTAATGGAAAAATGGATTTAATACAAGCCGAAGCTGTTGCAGATATTATTGATGCTAGTTCTAAGCAATCAATGCGCTTGGCATTACGCTCTTTGTCTGGTGATTTTTCTCAGCAAGTGCGCAATTTAACACACTCGTTGATTAATCTTAGGGTATTTGTTGAGGCAACTATCGATTTTGTAGATGAGGAAATTGATTTTTTGACATCTGGAGAAGTACAACAAAAACTTGAAAAAATTCAACTTGATATGCAAAACATTTTAGATTCTGCAAAACAAGGGGCAATTTTAAGAGAGGGCTTAAATGTTGTTATCGCGGGCAAGCCGAATGCAGGAAAATCTTCTTTATTGAATGCACTGACAAAGCAATCTAGTGCTATTGTAACTGATATTGCGGGCACCACTCGCGATATATTAAAAGAAACCATACGCATTAATGGTATACCGCTTAATATTATTGACACGGCAGGGTTACGCGCAAGTAATAACAAAATAGAGCAGGAAGGCATAAAAAGAGCGCAGGACGAGATTGAAAATGCTGATGTTATGCTATTGGTGTTTGATGCGCAGGATAGATACCCAGATTTATCCATTTTGCCAAAAAGTATTAACGATAGAGCAATTTTGTTGATTAAAAATAAAGTTGACTTAACTAAAGAACCTATTGGCATAGAACAATCAAAAGATAAGATGCAGTTATCGATTTGCGCCATAAATTCACAGGGTATTGATTTGTTAAAACAAGAACTTGCAAAAATCGCAGGTTTAAGTGATGTAGGGGAAAGTGTTTTGTTAGCGCGTAAGCGCCATATTCAAGCAATAGAATCTGCACTTGTGCATATAAATAGTGCCTTAACACAACTTGACGATAATGCTAGTGAATTACTTGCACAAGATTTACGCTACAGCGCACAAGAATTAGGTAGCATTACTGGTGAATTTTCGTCAGATGATTTGCTGGGTGAAATTTTTTCTTCTTTTTGTATTGGCAAATAAGCAAAGCAAGGTGTTCGTTGCTTTTGTATAAAAGTTATTAAATGGGTATTAAAGCAAAATTTTATCTTTATTTATTGACAACCATCAGTTTATCTCCATTATTATGGCACGTAGCGCTTTCAGCTTATCAGTCGCCTAATATGCTTGACATTGTATTTGCCTTGTCCATATTATCACTATATTTAGGCTTGTATTTATCCATTCGCAAAGATTTTTTATCTCCGTTTACAGACCTACAACAGTGGGTGAGTGATTACAACATCGATCAAAGTGCACGTCTTAACGATGAACAAAAAACTATTTTTCAACCTGTTGCCGCAGCAATTAATCATCTAATCGATGAAAATCAATATCTATATGATGATATGGAAGATATTTTGCAAAAGCAAGTCCAGCGTTTAAGCAAAAAATCGGCTTCACTAGAAACGCTTTATAGCGTTTCATCTAAACTTAACTCAATACATTCTACAACAGAATTATTTGAGTATTTTTTAGATGTATTTATGCAAATGACGCTCGCATCTTCGGGTGTAGCACGTCATTTGGTAAATGATATAGAGTTATACCTTGTCGCACAACAAGGTGTTATTGATAATCAGGGACAACAAATCAAGGTCCTAAGTAACGATTGTTTTTGTGGCAAAGTAGCAATGGCACAAGACAGTTATGTGCAATTTAGTGTGCATACTTGTGGGCGATGTGTGGGCAAAAAATCCAAAACCAAGGCAAATGTTGGCACAATTTTTATACCTTTAAAATACCATGGGAAAACCTTGGGCGTGTTTAATTTATTTTTTGATTCCGAGCCTTCGTTGGCTTTTGACGAGCGTGCTTTGCTTGAATCGATTGCCGACAATATTGCTATTGCACTTGATAAAGCAAGACTTGACGAAGAAACCAAGCGCTTGGAACTTTCGCAAGAGCGTTTGTTTTTATCGCAAGAAATTCATGACTCTTTGGCACAAACTATTTATAGCTTAAAGTTGCAATCGACAGTATTGAGCGACATGTTAAAACAAAACAATAGACAAGCAGCTAGTGAAAAGGTTCGCAGTCTACAATCAAATATTAACCAAGCTAATCAAGAACTTAGGGAATTAATGTGTAATTTTCGCGTGCCTTTAGACCCAAGAGGAATTGTAGTATCGCTTAAAAATTTGGTTAATAATTTTAAGAAGGAAGAAGGCATTGCCACTTATTTACACATAGAGGGCAAGTTTGATCTCGCCCCAGAAACAGAAATGCAAATTATGCGTATAACTCAAGAAGCCTTGTCTAATATTCGCAAACATGCCAAGGCGCGCAATGTGCGAATTTTATTTTCTGCCGAGCCAAAATGTCAACTGCTTATTGAAGATGATGGAATTGGTTTTAAACAAGATACGCTTGATGCTGAAACAATGGGCAATAATATTGGTATGAATATTATGAAAGAGCGTGTAAACAGAATTGGTGCTAGCATTAGTATTGAATCTGAAGTTGATGAGGGTACGCGAGTTATGGTTACCTTTCGCGATGAAAGTGGAGGTTAAGTAATTTGCAACTGCTTAAAATGCTATTTGTAATACGACTGCTCTCATATTGCAAAAATACACTCTCAAATAGTTTATAAGTTTTTTAAAAATTAAAGCCCCTAAAGTATCCGCTGATTATTAAAAACAGCACTATTTAAGCCAAATGGCTGCTTGTTTTGCATAATAACTTAGTATCGCATCAGCACCAGCACGCTTAAAACTCATTAAAGTTTCTAGTACAACTTTTTCTTCATCAATCCAATTATTTTGTGTGGCAGCTTTAAGCATGGCGTACTCACCACTAACATGATAGGCAAAAGTCGGCATGCCAAAGGTTTGTTTCACCTGATAGACTATATCAAGGTAGGGCAAACCAGGCTTAATCATAATCATATCGGCACCTTCATCAATATCAAGTGCAACTTCACGAATGGCTTCATTGCTATTGGCTGGGTCCATTTGGTAAGTTTCTTTGCTAGATTTGCCTAGATTTTTAGCAGAACCAACTGCATCACGAAAAGGAGCGTAATAATTTGATGCATATTTAGCAGAATAAGCAAGAATATTGGTGTGAATCAATCCATTTTCTTCTAATGCTTGGCGAATAGCTCCAATACGTCCATCCATCATATCGCTTGGGGCGACAATATCAGCACCAGCTCTAGCGTGTGATAGGGCTTGTTTGACAAGCACCGCAACCGTCTCATCATTAATTACATAGCCATTATCATCAATCAAGCCATCTTGACCATGGATAGTGAATGGGTCAAGTGCTACATCGGTAATAACCGCTAACTCGGGATGTTGTTTTTTTAATGCACGCACAGCACGTTGCGCTAAGCCTTGTGCATTAAAAGCTTCTTTGGCATCTAGGGATTTTTTATCTTCTGGAACAACAGGGAAAAGTGCTACGGCACGAATGCCTAACGTCACTAATTTTGTTGCCTCAATTAGTAATTCATCAATGCTTAAGCGTTCAACATCAGGCATAGAATTAATGCTTTGACGTTGTTTTTTGCCTTCTATAATAAAAATTGGCAAAATTAAATCATCGGCTATTAGAGTATTTTCACGCATGAGCGCACGGGTATGCGCGTGTTTTCTCATACGACGTGGTCTTTGGGTTAAAATTGCCATATTGCTAAATTATTTTCTA
The DNA here is from genome assembly GCA_937950605.1 of uncultured PS1 clade bacterium. Taxonomy (GTDB): domain Bacteria; phylum Pseudomonadota; class Gammaproteobacteria; order PS1; family Pseudothioglobaceae; genus Thiodubiliella. The sequence goes on from CALFDA010000020.1 coordinate 33,878, forward strand.
ACTACTTAGGCGAATTATACAACAATGAGTGAAACCCTAAAAAAGATGTCTAGTGTTAATGAATCTTTCATCAAGCCATTGCCTAATTCAAGAAAAATTTATGTTGAAGGCTCATGTGCTGATATTCGGGTACCGATGCGAGAAATTACATTAACAGACACAATTGGCAAATTGGCTGAAAAGAACGACCCAGTTCATGTGTATGATACATCGGGGGTTTATACTGATCCAAAAGTCAAAATTGATTTGCACAAGGGTTTGGATAATGTGCGCTTAAATTGGATTAAAGATAGAAATGATACGGAATTATTGCAAGGTTTAAGTTCGAGTTTTTCTAACGAACGCCGTGATAATCCAGAATTAGAGACGTTACGTTTTGCACATCTACAGACACCAAGACGGGCAAAAAAAGGTAAAAACGTTACACAAATGCATTATGCGCGCCAAGGCATCATCACACCTGAAATGGAGTATGTTGCAATTCGCGAAAACTGCAAGTGGCAGGATTATAAAGACAAAATTGGACAACAGAAAGGGCATTCGTTTGGTGCTAATATCCCCAGTGAAATTACGCCTGAATTTGTACGCGATGAAGTGGCACGTGGGCGCGCGGTAATTCCTGTTAATATCAACCATAGCGAAAGCGAACCTATGATTATCGGACGCAATTTTATGGTTAAGATTAACGGCAATATTGGTAATTCTGCATTAGGTTCAAGCATTGATGAAGAAGTAAACAAAATGTTGTTAGGTATTCGCTGGGGTGCAGATACTATTATGGATTTATCGACAGGGAAAAACATTCATGAAACGCGCGAATGGATTATCCGCAACTCACCAGTGCCTATTGGCACAGTACCTATTTATCAAGCATTAGAAAAAGTAGGGGGAATTGCCGAAGACCTTAATTGGGAGGTATTTCGTGATACTTTGATTGAGCAAGCAGAACAGGGGGTGGACTACTTTACTATTCACGCGGGTGTGCGTCTTGAATATGTGCCACTTACGATTAACAGAGTGACCGGTATTGTTTCTAGAGGCGGCTCAATTATGGCGAAATGGTGTTTGGCACATCATCAAGAAAGTTTTATTTATACCCATTTTGAAGAAATTTGCGAAATTATGAAAGCCTATGATATTACTTTTTCATTAGGTGACGGTTTGCGTCCAGGCTCTGTTGCAGATGCCAATGATGCCGCGCAATTCAGTGAATTAGAAACATTAGGAGAACTCACTCAAATTGCTTGGAAGCATGACGTGCAAACATTTATTGAAGGTCCAGGTCATGTGCCTATGCAAATGATTAAAGAAAATATGGACAAGCAACTTAGAGAATGTGGTGAAGCACCTTTTTATACCTTAGGTCCGCTGACCACCGATATTGCTCCAGGTTATGATCATATTACTTCTGCGATTGGCGCGGCACAAATTGGTTGGTATGGTTGCGCGATGCTGTGTTATGTAACACCAAAAGAGCACTTAGGCTTGCCCAATCAAGATGATGTCAAACGCGGTATTATTGCTTACAAAATTGCTGCACATGCTGCTGATCTTGCCAAGGGGCATCCTGGTGCACAAATTCGCGATAACGCTTTATCGAAAGCACGATTTGAATTCCGTTGGGAAGATCAATTTAACTTAGGACTAGACCCCGATACAGCACGTGCATACCACGACGAAACACTGCCTAAGCAAGCGGCAAAAACTTCGCATTTTTGTTCTATGTGTGGACCAAAATTTTGCTCGATGAAAATCACCCAAGAAATTAAAAATATTGATGATAAAACCATTGCTAAAATTAACGCAATCCAAGCAGAAATGCAACAAAAATCAGCTGAGTTTTTGGCTAATGATAGTAAAATTTATATGCAAGATAAATCTAGTTAACTTTTCAAATGTATCATACACATGAACTGGGTCGTTCTTTTCAGCCAATTTGCCGATTGTGTCTGTTAATGTAATTTCTCGCATCGCGGTACCCGAATATCAGCACGTGAGCCTTCAACATAAATTTTTCTTGAATGAGGCAATGGCTTGATGAAAGATTCATTAACACTAGACATCTTTTTTAGGGTTTCACTCATTGTTGTATATTGTTACTTTCAAAACACAGCATTTACTAACCCATTCAACTGCAAATAATCCAATAAGACATTGTTTTAACAGTTCGGTTAGAGATTACTTTATTCAAATATACTCAACCTTTAAAATCTCGTAAACAATATCGCCTTTCGGGGCTTTTACCGTTATCTCATCGCCTTCTTCATGTCCTATTAATGCGCTGGCAATCGGCGAATGACAAGAAATTTTGTTTTGCTCAATATCAGCTTCATCTTCGCCAACGATTTGATAGATAACTTGATTATCGTTTTCAATATCCATTACGGTAACTGTAGTGCCAAACACACATCTTTTATCTTGGTTGAGTTTGGTAACATCAATTATTTGCATACGTGAGAGTTTTGCCTCAATTTCCTTGATGCGTCTTTCAATAAAGCCTTGCTCTTCTTTAGCAGCATGGTATTCGGCATTTTCTTTAATATCGCCATGTGCACGTGCAGTTGCAATTTCTGCAATAATACGAGGACGCTCAACATCTTTAAGGTTTATTAATTCTGATTCTAAGGCTTTGCTGCCTTTAACAGTCATTGGGATAGTTTCCATAATTAATTAAGTGATTGTATTGTTCTAACAGTGATTTTATTATACGTTTTTAAACCGTCAAGCATTGCAAATGCTGCTGCCACCGTTGTGGTAAATGGAACTTTATGTATTAAAGCTTGGCAACGAATCTCTGCAGCATCTTCAACACCTTGTGAATCTTCAGTGGAATTAATAATTAAATCAATTTCGCCATTTTTTATCATATCCACAATATGCGGGGAACCTTCTGATATTTTATTAATCACCTCACAATTCAATCCTGCATTGGTTAAAACTTCTTTATTACTACGCGTTGCAACTAAATCAAACCCTTGTGCCGTCAAGCGCTTACCTAGTTCAACCAAATCATTACGGTCTAATCGACGCAAACTAACAAATACTTTGCCTGTTGTTGGTGCGCGAGAACCTGCAGCAAGTTGAGCTTTGTCAAAAGCAGAAGCAAAATCATCACCAACACCCATTACTTCACCCGTAGAACGCATTTCAGGACCTAAAATTGGATCAACGCCTAAAAATTTATTAAATGGGAATACCGCTTCTTTAACGCTGAAGTGTTGTGGAATGACCTCTGTTATAAAACCTATATCCTTCAAAGTTTTACCTGACATAACGCGTGCTGCAATATTAGCAAGCGGGGTACCAATTGCTTTAGCAACAAATGGAATGGTGCGCGACGCACGAGGATTAACCTCAATAATGTAAATTTCACCATCTTGATAAGCAAGCTGAGCGTTCATCAAGCCCACTACTCCTAATTTCTTTGCCATAGCAATAACTTGTGTACGCATCTCGTCCAAAACATCATTTGATAAAGAATACGGCGGCAAAGAGCAAGCCGAATCTCCTGAATGAATACCTGCTTGTTCAATATGTTGCATAATGCCACCAATCACTACATTTTCACCATCAGCAACAATATCAATATCAACTTCAATCGCATGGTCAAGAAATGAATCTAATAACACTGGCGAATCGTTTGAGACTTGCACCGCAGTGTGCATATAGTGTTTTAGACTATCTTGATCATATACAATCTCCATCGCTCGACCACCTAACACATAAGAAGGACGAACCACCAACGGGAAACCAATAGCATTGGCAATATCTTGTGCTTGATCTAGTGAACGCGCTGTGCCGTTTAAGGGTTGCTTCAAGCCCAACTCTTGCAACATTTGTGAAAAGCGCTCACGATCTTCTGCTAAATCAATAGCATCGGGACTAGTGCCAATAATTTTAGTGCCACTTTGTTCTAATGCTTTAGCAAGTTTAAGCGGTGTTTGTCCACCATAATGCACAATAATGCCATCTGGGTTTTCAATCTCAACCACCGATAGCACATCTTCAAGGGTTAGTGGTTCAAAATATAGGCGATCAGATATGTCATAATCAGTAGAAACTGTTTCAGGATTGCAATTTAGCATAATGGTTTCATATCCATCTGCACGCAACGCCAAAGATGCATGCACACAACAGTAATCAAACTCTATACCTTGTCCAATGCGATTAGGACCACCCCCCAAAATCATAATCTTTTTTTTATCACTTGGTTTGGCTTCGCACTGTTGCTGATATGTTGAATACAAATAAGCAGTCTGGGTATCGAATTCGGCTGCACAACTATCAACGCGCTTAAAAACGGGTAGAACATTGAGTGCTTTGCGGCGTTCGCGCACTGAAGATTCACTACAACAGCATAGTTGCGCTAAACGTGAATCAGAAAAACCTTTACGCTTCAATGCAAATAATTCATCTGCATTAATATCAGCAATATTAGTGCCATTAATTTGCGCCTCACTTGCAACAATGTCTTCTATCTGTGCCAAAAACCATGGGTCAATTTTAGATAAATCAAATATTTCTTTGTTGGTCATGCCTAACCTAAATGCATCTGCCAAATAAAAAATACGCTCACTTCGTGCTGATATGCACTCTCTTCTAATTTGGTTGCGTGCATCATCAACGCCTAAATCTATGATTGGGTCAAGCCCAACTTTATCTGTTTCTAAACTGCGTAAAGCTTTTTGTAATGACTCTTGAAAAGTTGAACCTATTGCCATTACCTCACCTACTGACTTCATTTGTGTAGTCAATAAATCATCTGCTTTGGGGAATTTTTCAAAAGCAAATCGTGGAATTTTGATTACCACATAGTCAATACTTGGCTCAAAAGAGGCGGGCGTTCTGCCACCTGTAATATCATTATCCAGCTCGTCTAAAGTATAACCTACCGCAAGTTTTGCAGCCACTTTTGCAATTGGGAAACCTGTTGCTTTTGAGGCTAATGCTGATGATCGCGACACGCGCGGATTCATTTCAATAATAGTTAGACGACCATCTTTGGGATTAAGCGCAAACTGCACATTAGAGCCACCTGTATCCACGCCAATTTCTCTAAGCACCGCTAGCGAGGCATTACGCATTACTTGGTATTCTTTGTCTGTTAAAGTTTGTGCGGGTGCAACTGTAATAGAATCCCCCGTATGCACACCAACTGGGTCAAAATTTTCAATAGAGCAAACGATGATGCAATTGTCTTTGGTATCGCGCACCACTTCCATTTCAAACTCTTTCCAACCTAAAATTGATTCTTCAACCAATAACTCATTGGTTGGTGATAAATCTAGACCACGCTTACAAATTTCAACAAATTCTTGTTTATTATAGGCAATGCCGCCACCCGAACCACCCATTGTAAAAGAAGGGCGAATAACCGTTGGGAAGCCAACAATTTTTTGAATAGCAAATGCCTCTTTCATGTTATGCGCAACTGCCGCTTTAGGCATATCAAGACCAATTTTAAGCATGGCTTCGCGGAACAAATCACGATCTTCGGCTTTGTCAATGGCTACTTTTGTAGCACCAATCATCTCCACGCCATACTCTTCTAATACGCCATGACGCTCCAAATCTAGTGCACAATTTAGTGCGGTTTGTCCACCCATAGTGGGTAACAACGCATCTGGTTTTTCGCTTTCAATAATCTTTTTAACCGTACGCCATTCAATAGGTTCAATATAGGTGCTGTCAGCCATTTGTGGATCAGTCATAATGGTGGCAGGGTTAGAGTTCACCAAAATAACACGATAACCTTCTTCGCGTAATGCTGTGCAAGCTTGAGCACCTGAATAATCAAATTCGCACGCTTGCCCAATGACGATTGGACCTGCGCCAATAATTAAAATACTTGTTATGTCTTGTCTTTTGGGCATTGTGTTTATGTGTGCTGAATATTGTTGTTTAAAATTCGTCGTCTTCGGTCGGAGGGTTGCCATTATGTATTTCGTAACCTCGTTTTTGCAAATAAGCAGACCTAGCAACAATATAAGGATCATGCGAGCGTTTGACTAAATTTATTGCTGGAGATAATTTAACACGTGTATCCAGTGCTTGTAGTGCAGCTACGCTAACTTTTTTATCGGTGTTGATATTTTCGGTATACTTTGCTGTTTGCACTCCATCTACTACACTTCCTGTTGCATCACGCACAGTTGATGGACCCAATACTGGTAACACCACATAAGGACCTTCTGAGACCCCCCAAACCGCCATAGTCTGACCAAAATCTTCTTGTGTCTTTTCAAAACCCATCTCGCTTGCCACATCAAACAAACCAAACAAACCTATGGTAGAGTTAATCACAACTCTACCCAATGTATTAGCACCATTAATAAATTCAAGCTGTACTATTTCATTACCTAATGTACCAATATCACCAATATTAGAAGAAAAATCACTCACCATCTTTTGCACTGGCTGCGGTATATTTTCTTCATAAGATGTTGCGACTGGCTCGAATAATTCCTTATCCACACTTTGATTAAATTCAAAAATCTCCCTGTTAGTTTGTTCAAACGGGTCAACTTCATCAGCAAAAATTTCTATACTGAGTATCAAGCACAAAAAATTTATTAGTAAAATTTTCATCAACTCATTTCTTGTATAAACGCATCAAATAAATAACCCATATCATGCGGACCCGGTGATGCTTCTGGATGTCCTTGAAAACCAAATGCCTTTTTGCCAACCACCTTAACACCTTGAATTGTGCCGTCAAATAGTGATTTATGGGTCACCTCAAGATGGGCTGGAATATTGTTTTTTGATACACAAAACCCGTGATTTTGCGAAGTAATCATAACTTGCTTAGAATGCAAATCTTGCACGGGATGATTAGCACCATGATGTCCAACCGCCATTTTTTCGGTGCTTGCTCCACTCGCTAATGATAATAGTTGATGTCCTAGACAAATACCAAACATCGGCATATTTTTTTCTAACAAAATGCGAATGTTTTTAACTGCATACCCGCATGGCTGTGGATCACCCGGACCATTAGACAAAAATACACCATCAGGATTCATAGCCAAAACCTCTTGTGCTGGTGTTTGTGCATTAACCACTGTCAAATCACAACCTCTATCAACCAACATTCTTAAAATATTGTGCTTAACACCATAATCATAAACAACTACTTTGAATTTTTTATCCAGCGCGTTAAACTCGTTTTTTTCAAGTGAGTAAGAGCCTTTATTAAATGTATATTTTGTAGATGTTGAAACTATTTTTGCTAAATCCATATTTTTAAGACCCGCAAACGCTTGTGCTTTGGCAACTGCCACATCTTGCTCAAGTGCCTCGGTAACAATGCAACCCTTAAGCGCACCCCTATCACGCAAATGGCGCGTTAGTGCCCGTGTATCAATATCGCTAATAGCAACGATATTGTTAATAGATAAATATTCATCAAGTGATATTTGGCTACGCCAACTACTGTGTAAAAGTGGCAAATCACGAATAATTAAACCAGCAGCATGAATTGCTTTGGATTCTTCATCAATTAAATTAGTTCCAGTATTACCAATATGTGGGTAAGTGAGCACCACTATTTGCTTGGCGTATGAAGGGTCGGTGAGAATTTCTTGATATCCTGTCATTGAAGTGTTAAACACCACTTCTCCAACTGTATCGCCACTCACACCAATTGATTTCCCTTTAAAAATCAGACCGTCTTCTAGTGCTAGTAAGGCAATTTGCGACACTAAAATACCCCCATATAAGTTGTGTTGCTATAGGTTTATATATTGCACAGCGGTATTTTTTATCTTGAAATCTCTAATTGTAAAATGAGAAAATATAATACAAAAAACACAGAAATTACTAATAGCCGCAAGCAAGAAAGTTAAAAACAATCTAATTAAGTTATTTTTATTCTTCTTGAATTTATAACAAACAGGCAAACCCTAACAAAAAAAATTTTGAGAATTTTATCATAAATGAGGCTTAGACTGACACTCGGATTAGCAAATTACGATGATATAATGAGTCCAAAAATCAAACAATAAAACATTATGAATATTACAGTTGAAAACATTAAATGTAGTGGTTGTGCGGCTATGATTAGCAAAAAACTTAATGAGAAGTTTAATACTGATAGCACCGAAGTAGATGTAGAACAAGGTGTTGTAAGTATCAATATTAGCAACGCAAAAAGTGATGAAGTTGCTGATGCGTTGCTTAATTTAGGCTACCCTAAAATTAATTCGGTTAATGGTCTTGCATCAGCCAAAGCCAAAGCCAAATCTTTTGTTTCTTGTGCAATTGGAAAAATTGATAAATGATTGTTGTTAACGGAAAAACCTTAAGCATTAAAAATATTACTGCCCAAAATCTAATCAAGCAACTAGGGTATGAAAATCAACGTATAGCTTTGGAAGTCAACAAGGCAATTATTCCAAGATCTCAATATGTTGATTTTGTCTTAAATGATGGAGATGTTTGTGAAATTATTAAAGCAGTTGGTGGAGGCTAAAGTATCCAAGTTTTTTCGATTTCATTATTAGAAAACGGTTTAACACTGAGTCTTTGGGTGATACCCGAATTCATGTTTACCTCTACATCTACAATGTTTTTATCTCTGTCTTGGGAATAGCGTGCTAATATCCGCGCAGCGATTGTTAAATCCTTTTGCTTAAACTCTCCGTCAAGTAGCGATAAAGGTCCATTGCAACTAATTGGGTATAGATTCGCATATTGATTGCGATAACCTTGCAAAAATTTCACCTCACCCTCTTCTCTGGCAATAATCATTTTAAAATGCGGATTTGGACGAATATGTCGCCCAACTTTTAACATTATTAAATCATCTAATTGATATTCTCGATTACCTCTTGAGTGCCACATATCAACCAGCCTATTTGAATATTGTTTATCAGTTAAAAAGCAACAACCGCCTGCAGGTGTAGCATAGTCTTTAAATCCATATTGCTTTGCCAATGCTATTTGTGGTTTACGTGTTCTACCTGAAAAATTTAACAATTTTTCTCTATCCACCCAACCCTCACGCTCTGGTTTAGTCAATGGCAAATGTTGTGCGCATAATGGACGTAACAACAAATCTTTTGCACCCGAGTCTTGTTGCACAATCGGCATTGTGTCTTTTCTTTGCGACATTGGTCTTTGACCTATAACCTCACCAGTAATAATAAAATCAAAGTTATTTTTCTGTATCCATTCATGTGCTTTTTTCACCATAAAAGCTTTGCAATCAAGACAAGGATTCATATTTTTTCCGTAACCATGTTTAGGGTTTAAAAGCACATCACGATAGGGTTTAATTACATCGACAATATGTAGTTTGATGCCGAGTTGTTGCGCCACCCATAGTGCATCATTACGCTTTTGTTTATCGTTTTTTTGCTTACGAATAGCGTGTGTATGTCCTTGCACACAAAATCCTGTAAAAAAATTAATGCCCTCTACATGTATGCCTTGATCAAGCAATAATTTAGTGCTCAATAGCGAATCAAGACCCCCTGATATTAGTGATATTGCTCTAATTTGTTTGTGGTTTGTGTTATCCATTTTTGTTTTATAGTGCTAACAACTCGACACCAATTGTCTTTTGTGCTATTTCCAACTCCAAGCCTGCAAAATACTCACTATAAAGGGTTAAGTATAATCGCTAATTGCTTATGCAAAATGCCAGATAAAACAACTTTTAAGCCCGATTTAACTAAAACAACAAAATGTGCATTTAAGTTTATCAAGGAATTTACCAAAACCTTATCACACAAAAATAATTTATTGTGATTTTATTTTTATGAAAAAATTTAATAAACCCCCATACTAATACACGTACTTTTGGTGTATTTATATATTTAGTGTTTTGACTTTGACCCAAAATAAAGTGCCAAAGAGACCATTAAAATACCTAATGAAAAATACACCAAATCTAGTGTAACCGTAAAACTCATCAATAAAGACAACTCAAAAAAAGTAACTACCAAAATCATCAAAATAACCTTAGCAAGCTTTGCTTTTAAGTCATCAAGTGAGTTTATAACTAGCACCTTTGATGAGCGTTCACTATTTTTAGCATCATCAATATCACTAATAAACAACTCATACAAGCCTAAAGAAAATATCAAAAGAATGGTTGCCAACAAAAATCCATCAATAGCACTCACTGTGTGCGCTACAATTTCGGTTTTCATTGTTTTTCTAAGCTCAATTGTTGCGTCTAAATATTCACCAGCATGCATAAAAAGTGAACCAACATCAATCGCAGTAATAACAAACAACACCAGCGACAATAACAATGAAGAAATAACTGCCACAAGAACCATAAAGCGCGAGCTCCACAAAAATTTTTCAAAATATTTTTCGATTGTCCTCATTTATTAACTCCTTTTTTTAAAAAAAATAAAGGTTTAGTATATTACAATATAATTACAAAAATATAGTTACAAAGCAAACTGTTTACCATATATGTTTCAAACACAAGGTGTTGGTTTTTATTAGTTGGTTTTTATTAGTTGGTTTTTATTATTTTATACAACACCGCTGCTTGGTAAAATGCCCGAATACCTCATATACCTGTTTTTTAAAAACAAACGCCATTCAAAACGCAATTGGGCAAATGCTATTATAATCGAGATAATTATGTCAAAAACTTGGGAAAAATGCTTGGAAACTTTAAAACACACTGTTCCAGTGGGACAGTTTAGTGTTTGGATAAAACCACTAAAAGCACAAGAAAAAAACAATACGTTGACAATATTAGCACCTAACGAATCCACGTTAAAATACCTAAAAAAAAATCTAAAACAAAAAATCAAGGAATCTGTTACACGACAAAACAAAAATCTTAAAATCTTAATTAGTGTTACAACACAAGCAACAACTAGAAAACACCATAAAACACCTCTTTTAGATGAATATACATTCGAAAATTTGGTTTTAGGAAACGCCAACCAAATAGCCTATAGTGCCATTTATCAGATTGCTCAAAACCCCAAACTCTCGCCATATAATCCTTGTATTGTATATGGTGGTTCGGGTTTAGGAAAAACACATTTAATGCAAGCTGCGGGGCATATGGTAAAAGAAAGAAGCACTAAAACCAAAGTTGTTTACATACCACTGATGGATTTTGTTAGAAATATTACCACTAGTCTTCGCCATAACACCATTGAAAATATCAAAAATTATTATCAATCAGCTGATTTGTTGTTAGTCGATGATATTCATTTAATTGCTGGAAAAGAAAAATCCCAAGAGGAATTTTTTCATATTTTTAACTTTCTGTTTAGCACAAAAAAACAAATTATATTCACCTGTGATCAACCACCGAAAAACATTAAGTCTTTAGAAGAGCGCTTAAAAACAAGGTTTTCTCAAGGTCTAAACCTACTCTTAAAACCGCCAGAACTAGAAATGCGCGCCGCCATTTTGCTTAAAAAAGCACATAATAAAAAAATTAACATCAACCTAAGCGAAGATGCAGCACTTTATATTGCAACTAACATAGACTCAAATGTAAGGGATTTAGAAGGTGCATTATTAAAGCTAAAAGCGTTTACTGATTTTTCTACAACACCTAAACTCATTATTAACAAAGAAGTTGTAGATACTGCACTAGCAGATTTAATTAAACCACAAGCACTAAACATTGATATTAACGATATACAAAAAACAACAGCCAAACACTACGCTATTACTGTATCAGACTTAAGTTCAAAAAGTCGCAAACAACACATTGTGATAGCTCGACAAATGGCTGTTTTTATATCCCATGAGCTTACTAACCTATCATTGGCAAAAATTGGAAAACATTTTGGAAACCGAGACCATTCCACTGTTTTACACGCTATCAAAAAAATCGAATCAAATATCGAAGAGTCTGAAATAAAAAACAATTACGAAACAATTAAATTAAAATTATCCAACTTATAAACATTGTCCACAATAACTTTTACACTTGGTTGTTGATAACTCTAACAACTAAACAAATTATTATATTTTATAAACACAACCCCAAATTTTTACATAAAATAACCACCAAGATACCAACAACTTAATCTATTGTTTTTTAGAAAAAATAACTTGTTTTCGACAAAAAAAACTTAACTAACAATAATAATAAATAATAACTATGGATACACAACTTACAGTAAGCGAACTACTAGAACCATTACAAACCGTTATCAGTGTTGTTGAAAACAAACCTAGTCTACCTATCTTATCACATGTATTAATTCAATTAGAAGGTGGTGAATTAAAATTAAAAACCACTGATATGGAAATCGAGATCCATGCATTTAGAAAAATACAAGCCCAAGAAAAAGTTAGTTTTACAATTTATGCAAAAGATCTGATCGATATTATCCGCAAACTAGAAGAAAAAACGGTTATTAAATTCAACATCAAAAAATCAAAAGTCAATATAAAAACCAATAACAACTCATTTGAACTCAACACATTCAACGCTCAAGATTTTCCAAAATCACCAAAAATTGATGATGGTGAAATTATCAATATTAACCGCGCAGATTTAAAAGATCTTGTTAAAAAAACTTCTTTTTCTATGGGAAACCAAGACATTCGCGCTTATTTAAACGGTTTATATTTTGAAATCAACAATGAAAATGTCATTGCTGTCGCAACAGATGGACACAGACTCTCATTTGGTGAAATCAAACAAAATAACAATTTAGAACAACAAAAAACAGTCATCATTCCGAAAAAAACCGTGTCAGAACTTAACAAAATTTTAAAAAAAGAAGGTGATACAAACATTGACATACATCTATCAAAAAATTACTTTTACCTAAAAACAAATGATACAACTGTAATCAGCCGTTTAATTGATGGCAATTTTCCAAATTATGAACAAGTAATCCCAACAAATTACGAAAACACAGCTATTATTAATCGCAAAAATTTTTTAGATAGTCTACAACAAGCCTCAATTTTTGTTGAAGAGCGGACTAGGGGTGTAAAATTAACGTTTAAAGATGGTGAACTCAATATATTTTCTCATTCAGAGCGTGGTCAAGCTAAAACTAAAATCAATATTAAAAACTTCAATAAAGAAACAGATATTGCTTTTAATATCAATTACTTAATAAGTGTTTTAGAGGTGTTAACCACCGATGAAATTAGTATGGTGTTGCCTAGCGAAAATTACCAATCTTGTTTATTGAGTAGTGTTGATGATAAAAGTTACAAGTATGTTGTAATGCCGATGAAAATATAATTTAAGATTTGACATCAACAAACACCAAATTGATTTTCACTTTCAATTAGAGTAGAATCTTTTAGTTTAATCTAAACAATATTATGCGTCAAACAATTGTAGCAGGCAACTGGAAAATGAATGGTTCAAAAGAGATGGTTAATACCTTAATATTGGGTATTCTCCAAGGCATGCCATATATTGAATCACAGGTTATCGTCTGTGTGCCTTATCCTTATTTATCTCAAGTTGAATCTTTAACAACACACTCCCAACTACAAGTTGGTGCACAAAATTTAAACGCTAACCCTTTTGGTGCTTTCACAGGCGAGGTAAGTGCAAACATGATTAAAGATTTCGGTGCTAAGTATGTAATTATTGGGCATTCAGAACGTAGAACCCTATATGGCGAAAGTGATACTATTATTGCAGAAAAAGTAAAGATTGCTTTAGAAAACGATCTTACCCCGTTATTTTGTATAGGCGAACTATTAGAAGAGAGGAAAACAGGCAAAACAGAAACAGTAGTTGCTCGACAAGTAAATGCAGTAATTGATAAAGTTGGTATTGAATCTTTTAAAAATATCATTATTGCTTATGAACCAGTTTGGGCGATTGGCACTGGTGTTACAGCAACACCACAACAAGCACAAACTACACACGCATATATCCGGTCACTTTTAGCGCAAAATGATGTGAATATTGCACAATCCGTCCACATTCTTTATGGTGGTAGCATGAATCCTAATAACGCAAAAGAACTTATTGCTTGTGAGGATATTGATGGAGGGCTAATTGGCGGTGCCTCGCTTAAGTCTGATGATTTTTTGAGTATATGTAAAGCAGGTTAATTGTTATGTCTTTTCAAGTTGTTTTGGTAATCCATACGATTTTAGCATTAGGGTTAATTACGCTTGTTTTAATGCAAAACGGTAAAGGAGCAGATGCAGGTAGTGCTTTTGGTGCAGGTGCTTCGGGTTCAGTTTTTGGTGCACGTGGTGCAAATTCGTTTATCTATAAACTAACTGCTAGTATTGCTACTGGTTTTTTTGTTACTAGTTTGACTTTAGCATATCTTGCGACACCCGTAAGCACCGAAAAAGAATCTGAAAGCATAATGGATCAGGTAGTTGTCGATCCAGTATCATCAATTAATACATCAACTGATATACCAACGGTAGACACTAAAGATATTTCTAAATAGTTAAATTAATTAAAAAACTAACCGTTTTTTGCCGATGTGGTGGAATTGGTAGACACGCTACCTTGAGGGGGTAGTAGGTTACGCCTGTGCGAGTTCGATTCTCGCCATCGGCACCATTTTTTGTTTCACTCTAATCAACAATTTTTGATTTGTTTCGCAACAGCATAATCAATTAATTGTTGGTTGAAGTTGGTTTATTGCAATGCTCTAACACTCAATCCTTCAACCATTAGCAATTAACGCTTAATTAACTTTTGTACCCAATTTACAAACTCATAATTGATTAAATACAAACATGGCAACAATACCAATGTCATGAGAGTACCAAATAACAACCCATAACCTAGAGCAAGCGCCATTGGTTGTAAGATAAAGTCACTACCGCCAATACCATAAGCCAAAGGAATAACGCCCGCTAAAGTTGTTAGCGTAGTTAATATTACCGCGCGCAAACGCTCTTTTACACCGCGTATCACCCATTTAAATACAGGTGTGGTAGCAGATAATTTTTGTTTCAAATAATTCAGGTGGGACATCATCACCAAAGAATCGTTCACAATCACACCAATCAAAGCCAAGCCCCCTAGCATTGCAAAAAAACTCAACGCTTGCGCATGTAAGAAAAACGCCCAAATAACACCAATTGCCGAAAACGGAATAGCGCTTAACACCAATAATGGTTGAGTGTAAGAATTAAACAACAAAACAAGTAATAGAAAGATTGCAAAAATTGCCATAACAAATGCTTTTAATAAACTCTTCATTGAGTTTTGTGTTTCTTTTGCCCCCCCTTCGCTTAGAACACGAACATCAGGATACAAAGTAGCTACATCTAACTGTTTCAACACTTGTTTAATAACTGCTTGTGATGTGGTTATTTGATCATCAACACTAGCACTAATTAACACCGAACGCTGTCCATTAAAATGATTAAAATCTGGTTCCCCATCAATATATCTAATGGATGAAAATTGCTTGATAGGTACGGGTCGACCCTTGCGGTTGCTAATTTTCAATTCTTCGATAATAGATTCTGATTGTTTTAAGTCACCTAAATACACACGAAAATCTACATCACTATCACCATAACGTATATCAGTAACATCAATGCCTGTAAAAGCAGATTTTAAGTAGTAACTAACAGTTGTAAAATCAACATTTAGTCTTGCCATTTTTTCAAAGTCAAGCACCACCTCAACACGCGATTTACCTAATTTATCATCTCGATCGATATTATCTAGCCCATCAATATTAGATAAAATTTTTTCAAGTGCATTTGCCGCATTTTTACGTTGTTCATCATCAATGCTTATGATTTGTATTTCTACATCCTCGCCTTGAGGGGGGCCTGGTCGTTTAACAGAAAAAGTCAATTTCTCAGCATTTGGCACATCTCTACTGTGTTTTTTTAATTCTGCTAACAGTGTTTTGCTTTGTTGTTTTCTTTTGCCAAAAGGCACTAAATCAATTTTAAATTTTGCCACATAATCAAATTCTTCACCAATAGTACTAGTTAATGAATCTAAATCATCACCTACCACTTCATTGATTAATTTCTCTACTTTTTGACTTACTTGTGCCGTATATTGCAAAGAGCTGCCCGCTGGCATTTGTAGTTTCGCATTAATTACATCTGCACCTTTAGCGGGAAATAAAGTAATCTGCATTTGTGTTTTAGCAAAAACTATTGAACCTAGCAAAATCATTATAAAAACCACCACTACCAAATAACGTAACTTTAGTGCTTTGTTGAGAAAACCTTCAAACCAATCTCCGAGATTATCAAACAAAGTCCGCCCCGCGGGTTTTTCATTTAAATCGGCTAAATGTGCTGGCAGTGCAATAGTAACCTCTAAAAAAGAAAGAGCAAGTGCGAAAATCACCACCAACGGAATCACGTAAATAAATTTACCCATGGTGCCACTCACTAAAAACATCGATGAAAACGCCAAAATGCTGGTTAATATTGTAGTAATTACAGGCATAATGACGCGTTTGAAACCTTTTATCACAGATTGATACCTATCCCCACCCATATGTTTATAACGATGAATACTTTCCGCAACAATTATTGAATCGTCTACTACGATACCCAGCACCAATATCATCGCTGCCATTGATATCAAGTTAATGGTTTCTCCAGTTGCACCCAATAATGCTACCGCGCCCAATAATGATATTGGCAGGCTAAGTGCCACCCAAAAAGCGGTTTTTAAGGATAAAAACACACCTAACACACCCAATACCAGTAACAAACCGACTACACCATTTTTAGTAACAATATTAAGTCGGTTACGCACAAATTTAGATAAATCAGAAGAATAAAAAAACTTGAGTTCTGGGTATTTTTTGTGTTGCAAATCACTAACTTTTTTCTTTATCAAATCAATTGTATCGATGATGTCTGCACGCTCTTGTTTGCGAATTTTTAAAATAAAACCTTTGTTTCCATTGACACGAACAATAGAGTTTTCTTTAACGCTTCCATTCGTGATACTAGCAATGTCTTTCAGGCGCAGAACTGGACCATCAAAACTTGATTTAATAATAATGTCCCCAACCGCTTGCGCTTGATGAAAATTTGCCAACACAACAATGTTTTTTTCATTAGTTGTGCTATTATTATCACCAGCTGTATAACGCTGATTACGCTTTTTAATCGCATCAAGCACCTGCGGCAAAGATATCTCGTGTTGGTAGAGTTTATCGGTATCAATTCTAATTTGAATTTCCCGCTTTAAATACCCCTCTTTGATGACATCAGAAACCCCATCAACTAACTCTAATTCTCTAGCAATTGCATCAACATTGTCTCTTATTACAGAAAAATCAAGGGTTTCGCTACTGATATTGATTTTTAAAATACTTCTAAGCGAATTTTTTTTATCAATTACCTTGGGTAAGTCCACAACCTCTTTAGGTAAATCTCTGACTCTATCCACAGCATTGGTAATTTCTTGTTTCAAAGCACTAATATCACTTACGTCTTGGGATAGTGTTACTATAATGTTGGAAAAACCTTCACGAGAAACCGAAGAAAATTTGTCAATCCCCACAATATTGCGCAACTCATCTTCTATAGGATTAGTTACGTTTTGCTCGACATCTTCAGGAGAGGCACCAGGGTAGACTGTTTTAATAGTAACGACTTCAAAATTTACGACAGGAAACTGATCTCTTTGTATATCAAACAAGGATAACAAACCAATACCAATAATACTTACAGTAAAAACTAAAGCTAATTTTTTTTGTCTAATAAAAAAATCAATAATATCATTCATGGGCGCGGATTATACCAAACACCAACAATTAACACTGTTGTGCGCGATTTCTTTAAATGCGAATATTGTTAGGCGTTATTTTTGTCATTTCATCTTTTAGCACCTATTGTTTTGACTTTGTTTTTATGCTTGCAATGTCATCGTCTTTTCTTGTATATATCAATAATAGTACTTAATCCATCTTCTGTTTTGTATTATCGAACTTGGTTTGAAAAACGATTATCACCTTCTCAACTCTTTTATAATACAAGTATTATCAATATATTAAGCAGTTAAGATTGATGGCAAACAAAGGCTCTTCTAAGCACTGGATGTCCAAACATTTAAGCGATGAATACGTTAAACTTGCACGAAAAAAGGGTTATCGTTCGCGTGCTGCATATAAATTAAGCGAAGTGGTTGAAAAAAACAAATTTATAAAATCTGGTAATAGAGTTTTGGATTTAGGTGCTGCACCAGGCAGTTGGAGTCAAATTGCAAGCAAAATAGTGGGCAAAAGAGGTCAAGTTATTGCTATTGATATTTTGGATATAAAGCCGATTGGTGGTGTTAATTTTTTTCGCGGTGATTTTACTGATGTTAAAGTATATAAAGAATTGCTTGCGTTCATAAAATACAAAAAAATTGATGTTGTGTTAAGCGATATGGCGCCTAATATGAGCGGACAGTTATCTGTTGATATACCAAAATCACTCTACTTGTGTGAATTAGCACTTGATATAGCAATTAAAACACTCACACCACATGGTTATTTTTTTGTTAAAGTTTTTCAGGGCGCAGGTTTTGATGAGTATATTAAATTTATCCGCACAACCTTTAAACAAGTTGTTATTCGCAAACCTAAGGCATCACGTGCACACTCTAAAGAAGTTTATGTATTAGCAAATACGCTAAAATAGCCCACCATGAAAACCCTTCAAGACATTCAAAAATTAGTGCAGAATGACATTAATAAAACCGACCAAGTATTGATTGCACACTTAAGTTCTGATGTTGAACTTATTAACCAAATGAGTGGATATATTATCAATGCTGGGGGTAAGCGTTTGCGACCATTATTGTTATTATTATGTGCGCGTGCTACCTATTACCAAGGTGAACATCATTATTTAATGGCAGCAGTGATCGAACTAATCCATACCGCTACTTTGCTACATGATGACATTGTTGATGAATCACACAGTCGCCGTGGCAAAAAAACTGCGAATGATATTTGGGGAAACGCCGCCAGCGTCTTAGTGGGGGACTTTCTGTATTCTCGCGCTTTTGAAATGATGGTGACATCTAAATCAATGCGCATTATGCAAATTTTATCCAAAGCCACCAACGAAATTGCGCAAGGTGAAGTTTTGCAACTGCTTAATTGCCAAAACTCCGCTATTAGTGAAGCACAATACTACCAAATTATTAAGCGCAAAACCGCGGTGTTATTTCAAGCAGCAACACAAATTGCGGGCGTTTTGTCGGGTGTGGAAAAAACACAAGAACATGTGCTTAAAGATTATGGTCTACACCTAGGCAATGCCTTTCAAATTATTGATGATGTGCTTGACTACCAGTCCGATGCACACACTCTAGGTAAAGAAGTGGGCGACGACCTAAGTGAAGGTAAAACCACATTACCAATGATTTACGCACTCAAAAACACCACTGGAAAAGACAAAAAACTACTACAAAACTCCATTCAAAATGCTGATAACTCTAAAATCGATAAAGTACTTGATATTTTACAATCAGTTAACGCTTTTGCTTACACTCGAAAACAAGCGCAAAAATCAGCTGATCTAGCAAAACAATCGTTGGATTCTTTGCAAAATTCTAAATACAAAGATGCACTTATTTTGCTTTGTGATTTATCTTTACAAAGAAAATCATAGCTACCTTAAATGCTTGGTGATGAGTTAAAAACCCAAATACGCGACTCTTTTACTGCATTAAAAGAGGGTATGAATGATTTTCAGGTGCGGTATTCACAAAATAAAATGATTGCCGAGATTTCTAAAACCCTAACTGGAGAATATCACAAAAGCAATATTTTGTGTGTAGAGGCACCAACAGGCACAGGTAAAACTTTTGCCTATCTGCTAAGTGCTATTCCGATTGCCAAACACAATAAAAAAACATTAGTTGTCTCTAGTGCGAATGTTGCGTTGCAAGAACAACTACTATTAAAAGATTTGCCTGAGGCACAAAAATATTGCGCCATAGATTTTAAATACACATTAGCCAAAGGGCGCTCTCGTTATGTTTGTGTTCGTAACCTCATTAATCTAGCACAAGACAACACCAATGATAACTTGTTGTTTGATACCGATTTGCTATTTGATGAACCACCTAACCAACACCAAATAACCATTCTAAGCGACTTGTGCAACAAATACTCAACAAAAAAATGGAATGGTGAAATTGATGATTTAACGATAGCACTAGAGAGCAAATTGTGGCAAAAAATCTCTTGTAATCGCTTTACTTGCACAGCAAAAAGTTGTGAGTTTTACCAAGATTGTGCTTTTTTTAAAGCGCGAAAACAAATTTCTAGTGCAGACGTTATTATTGCCAACCATGATTTAGTATTGACAGACTTATCAACAGGCAACACCATATTACCTGATGTGCAAAACACTATATTTATTTTTGACGAAGCACATCATCTGAATGCCAAAGCTTTAGCACACTTTAGTCTAGGTGCTAGCACTGAATTCATCAAAAATAGCATTCGCCAAGCTAAAGGGATTAGTGAGAAAATTGCCAAACTCACCGAACAAAAAACTATTGAAATTAATGCTAAACAGATAGAAAACTACTTAAAAGATTTAACTACTTTGTTAGAATCTTTGTCTTTTACAGAAGAAATACACTTGTTTGAACAAGGCAAAGTTGACCCTTTTATTGTTGTTTGTAGCACACAACTTAACGTCCTGATTACAAAAATTCTTAATCAAATTATTGACTTAAAAAAATCATGGGAGCATTACTTACAAACGCAACTTATAGATAAAGCAATCTCCAACCCACTCAATAATGCACTTGGCGAGTGCGAGCAATATTTAATTAATATTGTCGAGTTGTTTTTGTCATTTCTAAAAGTTGATGATAGCAACAAGTATCCATATTCTCGCTGGATTGAAAAAAACACTGCCCACAAAAAAACTGTCTACACACTTTGTAGCGCGCAAACAGATATATCTGCTAATTTAGATACACTTATTTGGTCTAAAACAGCAGGATGCATACTAACCTCTGCCACACTTTGTGCGTTGGGTAGTTTCGACAGGTTTAATAAGCAATTAGGCTTGACAAAACATAACAGCCAATATTTGCGTTTACCTTCACCTTTTTCTTTTGAGCAAGTGGATTTTATCGTTGCCAAATTTAAATCCACACCTCAACAAGTTTATGAACACACACAAGAAGTTGCCGAGCAATTATTGCAACGCATCAATCCCAAGCAAGGCACCTTAGTTTTGTTTGCTTCAAACCAACAAATGCAAACTGTAGCAAACCTTGTTGAAAACAAATTTGAACCATGTCTATTTGTACAGGGCGAATTTTCAAAAAAAATGATTTTGGAAAAACATATAAAATTGCGACAACAAAACCAAGGAAGTGTAATTTTTGGCTTGGACAGTTTTGCTGAGGGTGTGGATTTAAAAGGCGACAATCTAACCCATGTTATTATTGCAAAACTGCGTTTTAGTGTGCCTACTTCACCAATTGATAAAACGCTATCGGATTATTTAAAGGCGCAAAAACGCAACCCATTTATGGAAATCTCTTTGCCAGATGCCTCACTCAAACTCATTCAAGCTTGTGGGAGACTAATTCGTACCGAAACCGATACTGGAAAAATCACCATTTTTGATAATCGGCTGATTACCAAATTCTATGGCAAACAACTACTCAATGCCCTACCTAATTACCATATAATTATTGAAAAATAACAACTTATATACAATGTTTCAAAAACCAAAAAAGTATTTAGTTGTCAATATGTTTTTAATACACAAATTTAACGATTAATATGGGTGTATTTATAATAAACCTAAACCACCTTGCGACACAACACCGATGAAACACTATTTCAAAAGTGCTAAAAACGCAAGAATCACAACTCTTATTACCAAAGCAATAACAGAAAATCAATTTATTTAAAATCTGTGCCTGAGCATACACCAACAAATTATCAAGAATATTTGGTTGACTCTATGTTCACAAAAAAAGTACAGGTGGTTTTGTTTAACTGGTTATCCTTATGTCTTACAGCTCAATCGTAAAGCAATTTTCATCTGTTGCTAAAACACAACCAAAACACAAAAATTAAACGCGCCTCGTTTTGTGGGAATACAATAATTAAAAATACGAAGCACTGACAACCACAAAAGAAAGATTTACTTTTCAAACTAAAAACCATGTAAACCCACTTACGATCAAATGTTTTGAAGCATATTACTTGGATTAATACCCAATCAAAAGGATTTGACGTACAGATTAAACCGAGGTTTGATTTAGCCATGATTGCTGTTCAAGGCATAAATGCACGTCAAAAAACCTACCAAGCTATACTAGACGCAGAAGCAATCTGTGGC
>CALFDA010000021.1 GCA_937950605.1 uncultured PS1 clade bacterium
GGCTCAACTGATGCGCCTATGTTTCTTAATGAATTTGATGCCAATCATGATGGCAACATGGATAGCGTTATAACATTTAGGGATTATAGTAATGTGTCTATCACCTTAAACAATGTAACAGGATTAGATTTAGCAACTATGGTAGCTATGGCAGCTGATGGTGGTATTAGTATTGTTATGCCATGATAATAAAAAAGCATAAACAACAGAACATGCTATAATTTCAGCAGGTATGTTAAATAATAAAGAAAAAAAGAAAAATTTTCAGCTGAAATTATTGAAAATGAGTTTGCCAAAAAATATACTAATGTGTCATATACACAAGGAGAAGATCCGCCAGATATTTATTTGGAATACGACTCTAAAAAAGTAGCCATAGAATTAACTGAATTACACCGAGACCTTTACAAAAATGGAACATCAATTGGTATGTCTTATGAGAATTTTATTAAAAATATAAAGATAAACATCCCTGATTACACAGGTTATTTAGTTGTAATACATCATGCAAATATTAAGTTAACTAGGCAACTAAAAAAAAGACATTGAAAACTTTTTAAAGAGTATAAACCCTGAAAACCCTGAAACAACAAAATGTATTGATGGTGTCTATGTAAAAATAATTGCAATATTATCGGCTAAAAACACCTTTTGAGTTTATGATTGAAAATTAGCAAAAAATATATGGGTGTTTTTTATATAATTCTATAAAACGCAAGGGCGAGGGTAGACAAATTATATAGAATTCTAAATTTAGATTTTTTGCTTGCTGTTTATAATCCTTGTGTTGTAGATAAAAGACAATGATTTTTTAATGAATTATGTATGGATACAGATAACTTGAGTCAATTAAAACGCTTTGATTATTTAGAAGCACTCGGTGTGCCCAAATTTTTATACACCAAACCGACGCGGACAACAAAGCCTAATGTGCAAAAAATTCGCGTTAAATGTTTGGTGATTGAAACACGAGGCATGCATTCTTTTTGTAAAGTTGGCAAAACTCAAGACTTCTTGTTGAAGATGTTAAGTGCTATCAAAATTGCAAAAAATGATATTAAGTGTGTTGCCATAGATGCGAATGATTTAGATAATATTCTCCAACAATACGATGCTAAAAGTGTGTTGTTGATGAGTAAAAATTTATTTTCTGATACTAAGTCGCATTTTCACACCCATCATCCAAGTGAGATTTTGGCAAATGAAACACTAAAACGCGATGCGTGGGAGACACTAAAACAACTAAAAAATTTTTTACACAAAACATGAGGCACTCTACAATAGATTACAGTCTATCGGGTTATAAACGCCCCAAATTGCAAACCCCAAACGGTGAAAAAAAACTGCTACTACACTCATGTTGTGCCCCTTGTGCGTGTGAGATTATGGAATCCTTAAGTGCTTCAGGGATTGACACAACAATCTTTTTTTACAATCCAAACATTCACCCACAAGAAGAATACGAATTGCGCAAACAAGAAAATATTCGCTTTGCAAAAAAATTGGGCATGCTTTTTGTTGATGCAGATTATGATACACACAACTGGTTTGAATGCGTTAAAGGACAAGAAGATGAACCAGAACGCGGTGCGCGTTGCACCACCTGTTTTAACATGCGTTTTAAAGTAAGTGTGCAATATGCTAATGCACACGGTTTTGATTTAATGTCTTCTACGCTTGGTATTTCTCGTTGGAAAGATATCAATCAAATCAACAACTGTGGTGCACATGCCGTTAAAGAATTTGAAAATGTTGCGTATTGGGATTTTAATTGGCGCAAGCAAGGTGGTTCATCTAGAATGTTAGAATTGTCAAAACGAGAAGGTTTTTATCAGCAAGAATATTGTGGTTGCGTTTATTCATTGCGCGATACTAATCGTTGGCGTCTATCACATGGCAGGGAAAAAGTTCAGCGTGGAGTTAAGTTTTATGCTGAGGCAATGCAGAATCTAGACACAGTATTGTAGTTGCTATATTGCAAACCATAGGTTGTTAATCGATCAAAGTATAACAATATGGTTTGTCGTTAGAGATAGATAAACATGTCAACGGTTTTAATAGCACCTGAGAATATTGTTTAATAATTTGTCAAAACAGACAAAATAAAGTTGTTGCTTTTAATAGGGCAACAAAATAAATCTATGTTATCGAATATGAATCCTTAGCCCAATATCGCCATAAAACACACAAAACAACTTATATATCTTTATTATTTTTTTGGATAAAAAAGCACTATTTTTTATATTTTCTAAGCCCTAATATAATTAACCAGCAAAATCTAGACTTAAGAATTTGAAATTAGCAGTTAATTTGAAAAAATATTTCTAATAACAATCCATGCCCTATATAAAGGACGCATGAACTCATTTTTTATTTTTGTTGATATATTTTTTTTAGTTGAAATTGTAGAGCCATTTAGCACAAAATCTTGGTGGGATATTAAACCCTTTTCTAAACTCCAAGTTTGCACATTATGAAGCCAAAGCATTTGTTGTAGAGTGTCAACTGGTGCTTTGAAATGTTGTATTTTTCCTAGAAAAATTTTAGTAGCGGCTTTACCATAAATCGAGCCAATGTTTCCTAATGGTGGTGTTTGATAACGAATCAGCACAACGCCATCTATATTTTTTCTTTGTTTTTCTATCATGCCTTTTTTGCCTGATAGGTCAATTACAATATTTTCATCTAAATGTTTGAATAAAATTTTAACCGTATCTTCAAAGTTATCATGTATTTTTACATCATCTTCCAATACAACACATGCCTTAGAATTATGATTTGACACTATTTTCCAAGCATTATGCCAACTTAGAGCACAACCAATTTCCCCGCTAGATAGGCTTGCATAATGAATCCATGAGTGTTTTGATTGTTGTTGGTAGGATTGTAATATTTTGGGCTGAATTTGGCGACCATCACATGCCACGATTCTATCAAATGGCATGTTTATTTTCGACAACTGCTTACCTACATAAGATAGTCTCTCAGGACTTCTATCGAGGTTAATAACGTAAATAGGAATTTTCATTAAACCCTCCGATATTTTTTTAATTCAAGGTGATTATTGGGGATTGTTGCAAAATAAAAATAAAACATTAGAATTTAACCGATTTGCCAATACGCTTATTATTATTGTTATCAAAGCATTTATAAGCATTAGTGTATAAATAAAATTTTGGAAATTATCCATTTAACTTGGCAAAATAAATCACACCTATTTAATTATGAAACCATGTCCTGTATAAACGCTATTGGCAATTTTTTGTTTAGTTTTACTTTGGCAGACTCTTTAGATTGCTTATTTTCTAGTGCGTTTGATTTTAGTAAGTCTTTTTCAATCTTTTGGTTTTGTGTTACATACAGCATCTAATTTATTTATAAGGTTATCCATGTTACATGCAATAACTTTAGCAGTGCACAAACTTTCCAAATACTGCATTTTTGTCATGCTAGCCTTAGTATCTTTTGTTGAATAATATTCGCCATCTGCAATAGCAACAAATATCGTATTTTCCAATAGGCTATCTCTATTTGATTTTATGAAATCTTGTAATTCTTTATACTGATGATTTTGTGCTCCACCTTTATCCTTAGTATATTTATGAGATGCATATATTTCATAATCCTTATAGTCCCACTTAAAATCTAATGTTTTTGCTGTTGAGTATTTTTTTGATTTTTCTAACTCATCTTTATTCAAAATAACACCACCAACAACATATAATTCATCATTTGGTAGATTTATAAAATTTGAAACATTTAGCATTTTCTAAATCATTGTTGCGACAGTTTTTTCATAAAAATTTTGTTTTGCTGGACTTTTTACAAAAGAAATAACTGCTGTATCACAAGCCTTTATATCTTTGATAATATCCGCTTCAGGTATGCCATATTCTGCAGATCTTTTTTCTATTTTTTGCATTAAATCAGCATCTTTATTTTTTAATTCTTCTCTCACCGAATCAAAGTTTTCTTCAACAGCCCGCTGGTATTTTGTTTTGTATTCTTGTTGATAATTCATAGCATAACCTCTGATATTAACTTTCTTGCCAGTTTAAAATCTAGCCTTCTTCTATACATGCCATCTGCCCTAATACCTTTAAACGGAGTCATAAAAATATCGTAAGTTTGCTCTCTCATGTTGTTTAATGTAGTATTAAGTCTACCAATAAAACTATCAGTTATCTGCACTCCATCAATAGATATTTTAGTAATAGAACGTGATGATTGTTGTATTTTATAACCTTTTAAATCACTACCTCTATAAAATTCTATAGAGGCTCGCTTAGTATTATCAATCGCTACAAGCCCCAAATCTCCATTTTCAACATTAAATCTTATATTGTTATTTCTTTCTTGTGGCAGGTGTTTTTTTATTTTTGATAGTTTGCCAATATATTTTTCATCAACAAATATATCAGTATCAGTTGCTTTGTTGGCATTAAACATAGCAAGACAAACAGGATTATCTGTATCTGTAAATAATCTATCTTGGACCACAATAACACTATCCAATCTATCTAAAAAAGCACCGCTATTTAAAAAAGATGCTGGTATTAGTGCCGCCACATAAGGACAATTTTCTAAACATATCTCTATACTGTATTTGTACAAATTGTCCCATTTTGTATCAGGAAAAGATAGTTGTAATCTTTTCGCTCTGCTTTTGTATAACCAAGGGGGATTAGTAATACATACATCATATCCTTTTGGAAAGTTTAATAATGTATCCTGTTTTTTAACACTTAGGTGTTGTGGATTTAAGTCAAAAGATGAAAATTTATTGCACAATCCTATATCTTGCAAAGATGAAATAATGTGATTTGCTCCAGCGAATGGTTCTAACACCGTTTTTTCTTTAACTCTTGCTTTTTCAGCCCATTTAACAAATTTTTTGTGATTAAAAGGGTTGTGTAAGTTTGTATAAAAAACACCATTTTGTTTTTTAATTGTGTCTTTCATTATTCTATCAACCCTCTATAAGTCATTGCCTTGCTAAACACATCTCTAAATATAATATTCCATCTACTGTGTCCATTGGGCAATTACACCTCATTGAATCTAAAAAGTGAACTCATTTATATATTTATCAATATGCTTGTTACTAAAATCTTGCAATTAACAACCAAGTATTTGGCACAACAAATATTTCTTCGAATCTATTCGCCTAAAAATTTTTCGGCATCTAGTGCTGCCATACAGCCTGAACCTGCTGAAGTAACTGCCTGTCTATAAACGTGGTCTGCCACGTCTCCTGCCGCAAATACACCCTTAACACTGGTTTGAGTAGCATTACCTTGCGTGCCACTTTGCACCTGAATATAATCATGTTTTATGTCTAAATGCCCTTCAAAAATAGCCGTATTTGGCGTGTGTCCAATAGCAATAAATACACCATGCACATCAATTTCTTTGGTGTTGCCGTCATTGTCTCTTAGTCTTAAACCCGTAACCCCTGTATCATTACCTAACACTTCATCAAGGTTGTGATTGTATTCAATTTTAATATTTCCTGTTTTTGATTTTTCAATAAGTTGCTTAGATAAGATTTTTTCGCTAGAAAATTTATCTCGACGATGCACAATAGTTACATGTTTAGCAATATTTGACAAAAATAACGCCTCTTCTACCGCGGTATTGCCACCACCAATTACAGCAACTTTTTGTTCGCGATAAAAGAAGCCATCACAAGTTGCACAAGCACTTACACCCCTGCCTTTAAAAACTTCTTCTGATTCTAGCCCTAAATATCGCGCACTTGCACCCGTGGCAATAATTAATGCATCAGCAGTGTATTTTGTTTCCGCGCCGTATAATTTAAAAGGTCTAGACGAAAAATCAACATCAATTATAGTGTCATTGATAATTTCGGTATTAAAACGCTCGGCATGTCGTTGCATACGCGTCATTAAATCAGGTCCTTGCACACCTTCAGCATCACCTGGCCAATTATCAACTCCAGTGGTACTCATTAATTGCCCGCCTTGCTGCATGCCACTAATAATAACAGGTTTAAGATTTGCCCTAGCCGCATAAATAGCCGCAGAGTAGCCAGCAGGTCCAGAACCAATAATTAAAACTCTGCAATGTTTATTTTTATCCATAAATATCAATCCTCTATGCTTGTGTAAATTTAAAATAATTAAAATGTTAGAAAATGATAAAAATATGCTATTTCAAGCAAACTTTCTTGCCCTATAATTTACTATGAATGTGCGTATCATCGTTGCTAGTAGGGCATTTATTTAGATACTAATATCTAAATAACCTAAATAAAATATTCGCTTTTCTAAGCATGTTTAATTTTGCAACAGTCTCGGATTATATACGCCCTAATGTTTTTCCAGAATCTAAAATTGCTCTTGTTGCTTCTGCTGCTTCAGCTAATGAGTTTAGTTTTTTGGTGTGCCAAAGAATCAAACTAGCAGATAAGACCAAACCATCATAGAATAAACCTTTATCACCAGACAGTGCAGATTTTCCTAACTCAACTGTATATTTAGCTAAATCTTTAATGTCATTATTCTCTACACTTAAATCATTAGGAAAAGCAATCGCACGCAATTCTTGCTCTATGCCAAGTGCTTTGGGGTTAATATCAACTTTGTTCATTTCGGTTAAACCTTGGTATGAAATCATCAACCCTTGTTGACGCAACGAAGGAATCACACCGCCCTCAATACCGCGTACTAACAAGGCAGTATCCATGCCAGAAAAATTAGCTAAATGTGCATAAATTGGTGGGTATAACTTATGGACATAGCCTAGAATTGAGTGTGTAGTTTTTGCCCTTAGAGGACCAATCAGTGTTTCTACTGTGTTGATAACAGTGCGCTTAATTAGTTTATTTCTTAATGGAACTAAATCGTGCAAACTAGGACAGTAACGCGCCTGATCAATATAACTCCAACCGATAGATGAATCTTCTAATCGGCTTTTTGCTTGTTTGGTGGATAAATCTACATCTAATCCTAACGCCTGATTAATATGCCTGTGTGTTAATCCAAATTTGGGCGATACGCTATCAAGCCCATGAATTACTGTTGGCAAACCCAATTCTGCTAATAGTGGTGGCAAAAAAGCAGAAATTGGAATCGAGCGATTGTAACCATTATATGGCTCTCCCAAATCTACTAAACAATCAATATCAACCTTTTGTGTATCGCTTTGGGAAAGAATAGCCTCCAAAATGCCTTTATTTTCTTCCATGCTTTCACGTTTCATGCGTAAAGCAATTAAAAAAATAGCTGATTGCACATCGTCAATCTCGCCACGTAACACGCTTTGCATGCCTGCTTTAGCCTCCTCACGGCTAATATCTTTACTCAATTCTGGACCAGTTGCCAAACGTTGAATGATAGATTCTATTAAGTCTTGTGAATTCATTTCTATATATTTTTTAAGGGTAATTTATTGCTAGATAATAATACCTTATTCAAGTATTGTTTGCGATGTTTGGCAATTTAGTCTCTTTTTACAAGTATCACAAAACTAAAAAAAATGATTAAAAATCAAAATTTTTATTTCAATCATTTTTGCAGATACTTTATTAACACTGCTAATGAGGCTTAGCACAGTGCAAAATCTGGCTAGTTATTTATGTTTTTAATCGGTGTTGCTAATACTTTTGTCTGCTTTAGAAAAAACTCCAAACGCTATTTGTATCTAATTGCGACCT
Source organism: uncultured PS1 clade bacterium (assembly GCA_937950605.1). GTDB lineage: Bacteria > Pseudomonadota > Gammaproteobacteria > PS1 > Pseudothioglobaceae > Thiodubiliella. The sequence continues at coordinate 7,679 of CALFDA010000021.1, forward strand.
ACACTGCTTGAGTTGGTGTGCATAGCGTCTAGCATTATTAGCCACTTTTTTAGCAATTCTTTTTAGCCAAGGCTTGTTTTCATAAGTCTTATTATTAAACCCATTGTGTCCTTCATGATAAGCCAAATACTGATTGTAAGCATCACCCATATCAATATTTGAGAGTTGTTTGGATTGGGTCATATACCAACCAACAAAATCAATGGCATCTTGAAAATTCTCACGATCTGCGTTCACATTTTTTGTTTTTAATTTGTATAAATCCCATGTTGGACTTGTCGCTTGTGAAAAACCAACAGCAGTAGTTTGTCTAAACCAAGGAATAATGCCAAATATTTTTTCTCTTGGTGGTCGTGCATCTGATTCAAAGCGTGATTCTTGATAGACAATAGCTAGTTGCACATTCATTGGCGCGCCATATTTTTGCTCCGATACTTTTGTTGCTTTATACCAACGAACTTCTTCGTCCATTAAATCACAAATATTATGAACCGTTACCGCATCAGACGAAAATAAAGACAAACAACCGCTTAAAAACAAAGGTAACAACAGTAATATAAATTTTTTCATCGCTCTCACTAAAATATGAAACCAATCAATTCTTTTATAAGAATTGCCACTTGAACAACAAACAAAAATACAAAAACTCTTATAATAGTTTTGTCGGATAAACCTTTATTATTAGAGTGTTTGACTTTGCCTGATTTTTTCATTATTGTTATTTTTTTACAAACAATAGGTTGTTTTTAAAATCAACCTTACCTGTTAATTTAGGTTGCTTTTGAATACAATAGAATATATTGCTAACCAATTAAACAACCTAACTAACCGCCCGACATTATAGCGTATAAATGTTATGCACTGTGAATATCTTAAATCTGCGCAACAAGCAATATTGCTATTGTCGCTTAGTTATAAGCACTTGATTAGATTATAATCGTAGTATGAATATCAAGCGTCGTACCCGTAAAACCATCTTACAACTTGTATTAGTTGTTTTAGTTATTTTTGCGATTCGTATGTGGCAACAGCAAGATCTAACCAAAGGCATAGCACCGAGTTTTACCTCCAGAACCCTAAGTGGTGAGGTTATTAACAGCAAACCTTTGCCTAATCAAGCCGTATTAGTGCATTTTTGGGCAACATGGTGCGGAGTTTGTCGCCTAGAAAATGATAATATTCAAGCCCTTGATGGTGAAAATTATCGCGTGTTAAATGTTGCAATGCAATCAGGAAAAGATGCTAAATTAAAAGCATATGCTAAAGAACATAATATGCGTATTGACAATATTATTAATGACAACTCTGGAACCATAGCAAGACTTTTTGGTGTCCGTGCTACACCTAGTAGTTTTTTTATCAACCCCGAAGGCAAAATCCAGTTTGTCGAAGTTGGTTATGTTACCACGCTTGGTTATCGATTGCGGTTGTGGTGGGCTTCATTATGAATTGGCATCCGCAGGCAGATGCTTGGTTAAAAGGCGAGCATGGACAAAGACTTAAAGCATTTTTACAACAACAAAAACAAGCCAGAAAAATAATTTTTCCACATTCTAACAATTGGTTTAAAGCCTTTGAATTAACGCCATTTGATGAGGTTAAAGTAGTAATTTTAGGGCAGGACCCCTATCATGGCGATGGACAAGCGCACGGTTTAAGTTTTTCTGTGCCTAAGGGTATTGCTATACCGCCATCTTTAAAAAATATTTATGCAGAATTACAATCTGACCTTGGTATTACACCAAAAAATCATGGCAATCTTGAAAATTGGGCAAAGCAGGGCGTGTTGCTATTAAATAGTGTTTTAACAGTTGAGAAAAACTCGCCCAGTTCACATGCGCAATCGGGTTGGGTAGATTTTACTGATGGTGTAATTGATGTTATCAATACAGAAAAACAAAATGTGGTTTTTTTGCTTTGGGGTGCTTATGCTTATAAAAAAACATATCTTATTGACTCTAACAAACATCTAATTTTAACCGCAACACACCCTTCGCCATTTTCAGCACATCGCGGTTTTTTGGGTTGTCAGCATTTTTCGAAAACCAACAATTATCTTAAAACAAACGATATTTCACAAATTAATTGGTAGACAAGTTTTAATATTGTAATATAAACGCATGAAACTAATTATTGATGACGCTTGCCATGCTTATAAAGAAATATTTTCTAGTTTTGGCGAAATTGTGGCACTACCAGGGCGTGATATTAACAAAACATTGGTAAAAGATGCTGATGTGCTTATTGTACGTTCACGCACAATGGTTGACCAAGATTTGTTAAAGGGTTCTCAAGTCAAATTTGTTGGTTCGACAGTAGCAGGATTAGATCACATTGACCAAAACTACCTAAAAGCAAACAATATTGCTTTTTGCTCGGCACAAGGTTGCAACGCAACAGCAGTGGCTGAATTTGTTATTAGCACTATTGTTAATCTTGCTCAAGATTTGAATTTTGATTACACCAAAAAAACCTTAGGCATTATTGGTGTGGGAAATGTAGGCACTAAAGTTCAAGCCAAAGCTAAACTACTAGGTATTAAAACTTTGTTGAATGATCCGCCACGACAAGAGCGTGAAAACTTGAGCGAATTTGTCGATTTAGACGCAGCACTTGGTGCAGACATTATAACTTTTCACACGCCCCTTACTTGTGGTGGAAAACACCCATCTTATCAATTATTAAATGCGCAAAATTTTCGTTATATTAGTGCCCAAACCATTGTGTTTAATACAGCAAGAGGTGGCATCATTGACGAGGACATTTGGCAAAAAACTAAAACCAAAGCTAATATTATTGATTGTTGGGAAAATGAGCCTAATATCAATCAAACCCTACAAAAAAATGCCTATTTGGCAACGCCCCATATTGCTGGACATTCGATTGATGCTAAATTTAGGGGTAGTTTTATGATATACAAATCTTTGTGTGAATTTATAGGTGTCAAACAAGATGCAAGCATTGCCAACTTAATTAACCCAAACAAAATACCACTAAATAAAAATAGTCTATTAGATAGCCTAAATGCTATTTATGATTTTAAACAAGACATGCTCGAAATCGCTGATATTAACAATTTTGAAAATTATCGGCGCAATTATCCAATCCGCTATGAATGGCATCATTTTGATTCGTCTTTTGCGCTTCCGTTTAGATAGAGAAATCTAAAAAAATTAGACTTTCGTATTTAGCGTAATTTATGGCGTGCTGCTTTTAGAAAAAGTAGAGTTTAACTTGGCTACGTTATTCTGCCTTATTTACTTACTAGGAGACTTGTTAGGATTAACAGGTGGCTTTTTTGGTGGCACACCCTCTTCAACCTTACTAGGAGTTTTAGGGCTGACAGGTGGCTTTTTTGGTGGCACACCGTCTTCAAACTTTCTTCGATTTGTCATTGTGTTTTATTCCTAAGGATTTAAAAATGCAAAGATTATAACAGAAATAATACCAATACAAAAAAGCGTACATGAAACAATGTTCAGTAGATTGGTACATTTTCTCCATCGGGTGCATTTTTTCGTATCATTCTTTCTACAATAAGAAATCGCCTTATTCGCTGCAAAGAAAGAAAGTAATGTTACAATAATAACTACAACGAATAAAACCCAACTAGTTTTAATTATTACAATACATTGCGAACCAAAATCTCTTGCAATTATCAAAGAAAATGCAAAGAAAGCCGATGATAAAGTCAATACTGCCCTGTCACGCGCCAAATGATTGTGAGCCTCTCTTATATCAAGATCTTTTTGATATTGCTCCCATTTTTGCTCTTCTTTGTTAGTTTTGTTTGCTGTTTGATTTTTATCATTCATTTTTATTTGTTAGGTTTTGATACAGTTTGAAAAGGTGTTTGACTCTATCAAGTGGGGTTTTGAAGCCTTGTTTGCGATAAAGTTTGTCTACTGTTTGGTCGAGTTTTTGGTGTGCTTTGCGTAGGGTAGGTGGCATTGTGTCGGGGTCGTATAAATCAGCCAAACTGGTTTTGGAATCTTTTTTAAATTCGCTATCTCGTGCAGTTAAAATTGCCTGTGCTAGTTTTTCAATAGGCTTTTTATCTGAAATTTTTGGGAATGGGAAATTGTTATAAACCAACTTTGCAGAATAGCGATAATCACTTTTTAATCGTCCCGCTATCACGCGCATCCAATCCATGTGGATTTGACTGCTGAGAATAGCAAAGTCGCAAAGTGTGGCGTTGGGGATCATAAAATTAGCATTTGTAGTAATTGTATTTTGTTCAAAAAAACCTATTGGCACATATTCTCGGCGCTCTGATGAAACGCTTGGTACCAAGATATAAGTATTTTTGGTGTGGCGAATCTCTCCAAATAACCATGGCGTTTTTGATAACTTTTGGGTTGCAATTCTTAAGGATTGTAGACGCATTTGTTTTACCCCTTGAATGCGTCTATTGATTTCTGGAATTTGCATTAATTCGCGTAATTCTCTGGTGCTAATATCTGCTAACCATAAACAATAGCGTTCGCTATTATTTAAAAACTCTCTTGCGCCTAAAACTGGTTTTATCCATTTATCTAACACAGGATTATTTCGCAATAATTGCTCTTTTTCATCAGCATTTAAAAGTAAAAAACCGCCATCAAGTGGCATATTGCCAAACCATAGGGGATTTTGTGCATTCAAGGGTTCATTTCTTGGTTGAATAACAATATTAGGTGCATTAATCAAATATGGATTGATATTTTTAACCGTTAATTTATTAGGCTTGCTCTTTAAGTTCGGATAATCAAATAGGTATTTTTTATCCCGCTCTTGCTGTCCAAAACCAATAATTACACAATGCACGGCCGCTTTGCCTTTGGCATCGTTATGCCAAGCAAAAGTGCGGTGGGCAAAGTGTAGGTTGATACCCATGTTTAAAATAGGTGTACAAAGTGTTGCGACTTGCTCGCCCATAGTGATGGAATTGGTGCCAACAAAAGCACAATCAATATTGGTATTTTGGATAAATTGCGCGGATTTATAAAACCAACTAGCGACAAAATCTAGTTGTTTGGCATTTTTTATTTTGCCAAAAATAGATATTTGCAACTGTTTTTGTTCTTTAGTTTGATATTTTGAACCCACAAATGGCGGATTACCAATAATATAATTTAGCCTATTTTTTGGTACTATTGTTTCCCAATCTTTTTCGAGAGCGTTGCCGTTATAAATATTTGCATGTTGTTTTAGAGGCAACAAATCGGGTTCGCGTCCAAATTCTTTGGCAAATTCAACATTCATTTGATGTTGTGTTAGCCACATAGCTACCTCGGCAATTTTAGCTGGCCACTGCTCAATTTCAATTCCGTAAAAATTATTAAGCCTAATTTCTGGCTCGATATCCACACCTATATGTTTTTGTTGGGCGTATTTTTGTTGGGCTTTTAAAATTTGTAATTCGAGTTTGCGGATTTCTCGATAAGTGATGATTAAAAAATTTCCACAACCACAAGCGGGATCTAAAAACATTAGATGCTTGATTTTTTTATTAAATTCAATTAATTTATTATTGCGTGTTTTTTCTTGCTTGAGTTTGGTTATTTGTTTTAATTCATTTTTTAACTCTTGCAAAAATAGTGGCTCAATAACTTTTAGAATGTTAGTCTCGCTGGTGTAATGTGCGCCGAGATTGCGTCTTGATTGTTTGTCCATAATTGATTGAAACAAACTACCAAAAATTGCAGGGCTAATATTGTGCCAATTAAAATAACAACACTCTAATAATTGCTCGCGCATTGATTTATTAAAACTAGGCATATCAATACGCTTTTCAAACAAATCGCCATTAACATAAGGGAAGGCGTTTAATTCATCAGGTAAATTTGTGCTTCTTTCATGCTGGGGTTTATTTAGCACTTGGAATAATTTAGCTAAGTGCATATCGGTATCTATACCGCTTTCATGGGTAAAATTTTGCAAATATTTAACAAACTGATGACGGTTAAAAACGCCCGTGTCTTCAGCGAATAGACAAAATAAGATGCGCACCATAAATATTTGTAATTGATGCCCTGTAAAATTACTTTTTTCCAAAGCATCGTGCAACTTGCCCAATATTAGTGCGGCTTCTTCATTCAAATCGTATTCGGTAATTTTATCAATATCGCCACCATGCATAAAATCGAATAAATGCAGATTGTTGATTAAATCGTCTAACTTAAAACGATAATTTTGTTTATCATCTAAATCGTATAAGCGAAATTTATTAAAATCACACACTAATACATATCTTGGCAGTTGCTCATCTTTTAAGCCTTTAAAATAGTTTTTCCCTTGTTTGTAGGCTTTGTCTAGGTTTTTACCCAAAGATTTCATTTCAACAAGTAGAACACCTTCCCATAATAAATCGATACTTTTAACACCTTTTTCATCGGTGCGAACTTGATGTTCGAAAGAGGCTGTACGGCGACGATGAATACCAAATACATCAAAAAAATCATTTAGAAAACTTTGAGCCTCTGCACTTTCTTTAGTTGTATTTTGGTATTCTTTAATAAATTTATGTGCTTTATTTGTTGTTTCGCGTAAAGATTGAATCATGATATTTTTAGAGTGTTGAATAATTAAAAAACCAGCTGATTTTTTAATTATTACATCTTAGAGGTGTAGAGTTAGAGGTTTTTGTGAAAAAACCTAAGAAAACAAAAAAGAATTTGGGCAAAAACCGCTTAGTTTTTTGGATATTGAACAATGTTTGGATTTACACAGCAAAGGCACTTAATTTAAAAAATAAGCACCTTGTTTTTTTACTTAGAAATGGCAATTACAAATTTTTGTTAATGTAGTCAATTGCTTGTTGAACAGTTGTAATATTTTCTGCTTCATCGTCTGGAATTTCGCAGTCAAACTCTTCTTCCAAAGACATGACTAATTCGACAGTGTCGAGAGAATCTGCACCTAAATCATCGATAAAAGAAGCGTTGTTATCAACCTCACCACTTACATCTAATTGCTCAGCCACAACCGCTTTTACTCTTTGTTCAATACTACTCATTTCGTTATTTCCCACACATATAAAAAACCACATTTTATAATAAAAAAGCACATAAAATCATTTTTATAATTGTTTTTGATACTTAGTTGGGTCTGATATTCCTGCTTGTTTAAAACCGATTTTGCGATATTCACAAGCATCACATATGCCACAAGCAAGCCCTTTATCATCTGCCTGATAGCAGGTAGTGGTTAGTGAATAATCGATACCTAATGCAACCCCAGTTCGAATGATTTGAGATTTACGTAAGTCAATAAGGGGTGTGTGAATGGTAATTTTTTTGCCCTCAATCGCTTGTTTGGTGGCTAAATTTGCCATTGCCTCAAAAGATTTAATATATTCCCTGCGACAATCTGGATAGCCCGAATAATCAAGTGCATTCACGCCAATAAAAATATCTTGACAATCTAGTACTTCTGACCAAGCCGTGGCGTAAGATAAAAAAATGGTGTTACGTGCAGGCACATAGGTTAGCGGTATTGTATTGTTAGAGTTGAATTTTGGGACTTTAATATTGTCATCAGTTAGGGCAGAGCCGCCAATATCATTAAGAAAAATACGCATGATTTTATGATTTTTCACGCCAAACATTTGGGCAACTTGTCGGGCAGCGTTAAGTTCTGATTTTTGTTTTTGTCCATAATCAAAACTCAAGGCATGGCAATCAAACCCTTGAGATTTGGCAATAGCAAGAGTGGTGGTAGAATCTAGCCCGCCCGATAATAAAATAACGGCTTTAGACATTGGCAAGATTGCCTTTTTCTTCAAGCCATTTTCTGCGATCTGATGCGCGTTTTTTGCTTAATAGCATATCCATAGTTTGAAAAATTTGGGGCGGATTATCAAGTGTAAGTTGGATTAAACGGCGCGTGTCGGGCAACATTGTTGTTTCTCTAAGTTGTGAGGGATTCATCTCGCCTAGACCTTTGAAGCGTTGCACTTGAATCTTTGTATGCTTATTTTTATTTGCAATTTTTTTAATAATGCCGTCTCTTTCGTTGTTATCTAGCGCATAATGCACCTGTTTACCTGCGTCAATACGATAAAGAGGTGGCATTGCAATATAAACATGCCCATTTTGAATGAGTTTTGGAAAATGTTTGACAAAAAGCGTGCAAATAAGTGTGGCAATGTGTGCGCCATCGGAGTCTGCATCTGCCAAAATGCAGATTTTTCCATATCTAAGCCCTGATATATCTTTATTATTTGGTTCCAAACCGATTGCTACGCTAATATCATGCACCTCATTGCTTGCTAATACTTGCTCTGATTCTATCTCCCATGTGTTAAGAATTTTGCCGCGTAAGGGCAAAATCGCTTGATATTCTTTGTCTCGTGCTTGTTTAGCAGAACCACCTGCGGAGTCGCCTTCTACTAAAAATATCTCAGTTCTATCAAGATCATTACTGGTGCAATCAGATAATTTTCCGGGTAGAGCAGGACCACTGATTATTTTTTTGCGGACAACTTTTTTGCTGGTTTTAATGCGTGATTGTGCGTTAGTAATGGCTAATTGGGCGATTTGTTCGGCTACATCAGTATGTTGATTTAACCAAAGACTAAAGGCATCTTTAACGATTTTAGCAACAAAACCAGCGCATTTTCTCGAAGAAAGTCTTTCCTTAGTTTGTCCTGAAAATTGTGGGTCTAAGATTTTAATAGAAAGTATATAAGCGATTTTTTGCCATACATCGTCAGGCGTTAGCTTGATATTTTTGGGTGTCAAATTTCTGAATTGGCAAAATTCTTTTAAAGCGTCTGTTAACCCAGAACGCAGTCCGTTTACATGGGTTCCACCCTGATAAGTAGGAATAAGGTTAACATAACTTTCACCAATAACATCGGTGTTAAATTCGCTCCACGCCACAGCACAGTTTAGTTGTTGTTGCTTAGATTCGTAATTAACAACAAAAGGTTTTTTTGGTAAATAATCTAGACCATTAAGCGCAGTTGATAAATAGTCTTGTAAACCTTTTTCGTAAAACCATCTATCTTTGGTTGCGTTGATTTCATTGTCAAAAGTAATTTCTAAACCTCGACACAACAAGGCTTTTGAGCGTAGGTTGTGTCTAAGTTTGCTAATGGAAAATTTACTCGAATCAAAAACAGTAGCATCTGGCATAAATTTAACTTTGGTGCCAGTATTGCGTTTAGCAACAGTGCCAATTACTTTAAGATTGCTTTTTTTAAAACCCTTAGAAAAACTAATATAGTACTCTTTAGCATCGCGTTTAATCCAAATTTCTAACAAAGTAGATAATGCATTGACTACTGATATACCAACACCGTGCAATCCACCAGAGAATTGATAAGAATCGTTAGAGAATTTACCGCCTGCATGCAGTTTGCTTAAAATAACTTCAACACCGGGTAGAGATTCTTCGGGGTGAATATCAATTGGCATGCCACGACCATTGTCTTCAACAGATAAAGAACCATCTGTATAAAGCACCACATTTATTGCATTTGCATAGCCAGAAATAGCCTCATCGACACTGTTATCAATAACCTCTTGCGCTAAATGATTAGGTCTTTCGGTTTCAGTATACATCCCTGGACGTCTACGCACTGGGTCCAAGCCCGATAACACCTCAATTGATGATGAGTCATAATTGCTCATAATGTTGCGTAAAAGCCTCTTAAGAACATTTTGTGCGATATCATACCGATAAGTATACGTAAATTAATAAATCTTTTATAGGGTCTGTAGTTTTTAGCGATGGAATTCATAGACATGTGCACAAGACACAATGAAAAATGTATTTGTGTGATGGTTATGTGAATACTTCATCAAGTATTTTATCTACTTGTTTATCAAGAATATTTTTATCTATATTTTTATGGGGTATTTGAAATTTTTTTAAAACAAGTTTGAATCTTTCAAAACCTTTTTGATTTCTCAATTCTACCCATTCAACCTTAAGTTTATCGAGTTGAGATTTGTTTTGATTAGATAGCTTATCTGCCACAAATACAGAACTATCTCTTGCAATAACAGCATCTGCACTTTCTGGATTCCCTTTACCCATAAGTTTTACTTCACATTTATATTCATTGTCATCGGTAGTTAGAAAAAAATCTACTTCTCTATTTACATCACCTTTTTTAATTTTTTTGGCTCTTGGTTTTAATGAGTAATTTTGTTTTGCAACGGAATATAATTTACAAAGTGTTAGCATTAATGGACCTTCAGTTTGTTTTCCAGCGGTACTCCATAAACCTCCCCTCAGAGCAGCTCTTTTAACAGCCAGTGTGTTGATTACAATTAAACTTTCATTTATATCTAATTCAACACTAACTTTGTTAAACTTTATTTGTAACGATAGATTTAAGTCTTCAACTTTTGTCAATTCATCAATTGCATTATAAAGAGTATCATAATGCTCATAAGATGCTTTTATTACGATTTCACGAGCTGCAGAATTATACATATTGGTAATTGTTTTTTTATTTAGTCCAGCATTAATTGCCATTTCATCCGAAGGCAATTCTGTGCTTAACATCTCTTTTTTATACCAATCAGTATTAATATTCTTATTATTTAACTTTGCCTCTGCTATTCTTTTAAAAAAATCTATGGCGAACTGCAAAAATTTGGCATTAATAAGAGTCACTATCTCTATCCTGTAATCTTCACCTTTAATAAGTTTTTTTATAATTTTTTTAGTTACCTGTTCTGTAAGTGTCATGCTATCCTCTCTTTAAATTCCTCTAATGTTAAAAAGGTACTTTCTTTTTTTTCTTTAAAGAGGGTTAAGTTATCTTTTTGTACTAGAGATTTCATATATTCGAAATATT
>CALFDA010000022.1 GCA_937950605.1 uncultured PS1 clade bacterium
CTCGACTTTTTTAGCAATTAGACTAAAGTCTGTGTTTAGAGTCTCGCCATCTTTAATAGTAATGTCATAGACATAACCTGATTGGACTTTGACGTGCTGAATACCCTTGCCCTTGTCGACAATGATGTTGTTTTTGTTTAAGTCTTTTAAAAGGTATTGAACGCTTAGTTTGTCTAAACCTTTGAAAAGATTTTGTAATTGATGTGTCGATTTACTGTAAGAAAGAACATCTTTCTTTAGCGAATAAAAACATAAGAATAATAGGGTTATTCGCTATTAACCGAGTGTTTTTAATGTTTTGATTATGTAATTTATCTAAATATTTGGTAAGATTTTGTGCTTTTTTGCTAGATAGTGTTACTTTTGTTGTAAAAAGTAGGATAGCACGTTAAAACGCTTGTAGAGTTATTTGTTTTGATGTATTTTCGCAAAAATTAGCAGATTTATAGATGACACGGCATAATTTTCTTGCATTGCAACAAATTTTTAGAGGTTAACACTGGTGAAATATTTTTTTATTCTATCTTGAATATGTAATGCCGCTTCTCTGGGGGAAGTTAAGTTGTAGATTTTTTTATAACCTTCTCTAATAGGTCTTCCCATAACTATATAATCTGCGCCGTTATTAAATGCCTCTTCCACATCAATGGTTCTTTTTTGATCATCTGCTTCGGTATTTTTTACGGGTCTTATGCCTGGAGAAACAATTATAAAATTTGCTCCAAACTTATTTCTTAATTCTGAGACTTCCAATCCAGAAGAAATTACCCCATCACAACCAATACTAAGTGCTCTTTTTGCACGGGACAAAACAAGGCTTTTTATATCAACACTACCCATCTCTAAATCATCAATATCACCTTGATCTAAACTGGTTAATACTGTTACAGCAAGCACTTTTATATCACCCTTTTCTTTGTTTGCTGCTCTAAGTGCCTCATCTTGAGCATGCACGGTTACAAAATGTATGCCTTGGTATTTTTTTAATTGTCTAATAGCGGAAGAAACTGTTTGCGGGACATCGTTAAATTTAATATCTGCAAATATTTTTTTATTTTTTTTTGAAAGCCAATCAATCAATTCAAAATACCCATTTGACATTAATAGTTCTAGTCCTAATTTATAGAAATGCACAGTATCACCTAGTTCTTGTACTATTTTTTTTGCCTCTTTAACATCTGCCACGTCAAGTGCAAAAATTAGTCTTTCCTTAATAGGTATATCTTTTTTTGCTAAATGTATTTTATTGTTCATATTTTAATATTTGATTAGCTTGAGAGTTCTGTGAAACCTTTTACAAGGGGTGATTTTATACTACAGCAGTTTTTGTGTGTGTAACGAATGTGTCTATTCGGGCATTACGATATTACACTGTTTAACAACCAACTAGTCGGTTTGTTTGCTGTAATCTATTTTAGTTAGACTCGCTTCTATAACTAATCGCCTCGCTTAAATGCTGAATATTTACACTATCTGAGTTGTCTAAATCTGCAATGGTTCTAGCAACTTTTAGAATGCGGTGATGGGCGCGTGCCGAGAGGTGGAATTTGTCAATCGCGTTTGCTAACAGACGTTTGTTGTTTTTATCAAGTTTAATGAGGGTGTCAATTTCGCTAGGATTGAGTTTGTCGTTGGTTTTGTTTTGGCGTTGAATCTGTTTGTTGTAAGCCTTTAAAACCCTTTGGCGTATTATTTTGCTTGATTCCGCATTTGTATTTTCTTGACTAAGTAGGTCTTTTTTCGACAAAGGTGGAACATTTAGCACCATATCAATTCTATCTAGTAGCGGTCCTGATATTTTGTTTTTATATTTATATATTTGGTCTTCAGTGCAATGACATTTGTCCGTACCATCGCCATAAAAACCGCAGGGGCAAGGATTCATTGAGCCAAGTAATTGAAAGTTAGCAGGAAAGGCGACTTGCTGGGCGACGCGGGATAAGTGAATCACGCCACTTTCTAAGGGTTGGCGCAAAACTTCTAAAACATTTCTTGGGAATTCTGGTAGTTCATCTAAAAACAACACCCCCTCATGTGCTAATGATATTTCGCCTGGTTTAGGGATTGAGCCACCACCAACTAAAGCGATCGCTGAAGCTGAGTGATGCACAGAGCGAAATGGACGAACCTTTAGTTTGTTTAAATCTAGTGTTTTATTAGCCACCGAGTAAATTGCAGCACGCTCTAATGCTTTGTCTTCGCTAAGTGGTGGCATAATTGAGGGTAGGCGCTCTGCTAACATGGTTTTGCCTGAACCAGGTGTGCCAATTAAAAGCAGATTATGTCCACCAGTTGCAGCAATTTCTAGTGCGCGTTTAGCATGATATTGTCCTTTTACTTGAGAAAAATCATTCTCATAAGTAGTATGAATATTTGCCAAATTGTGAGACAATGGGCTGATATTGCCAACATTTTGCAAAAAACTACAAACCTGCAACAAATATTGGCAAGGATAAATAGTTGCTTGCTTAATTAATGCGTATTGACTGCATGTTTGTGCAGGTAAAACAATTTGATGTGATGCGCGACTACTAGCAATAATGGCAGGCAATAAACCTTCGGTGGCGCGTAATGAGCCATTTAGACCCAATTCGCCATAAAATTCCAAATTATCCAAATTGATTTTTGCTGTAATTTGTGTGCTTGCTAGCAATAACCCAACGGCAATTGGCAAATCATACCTGCCACCACTTTTTGGTAAATTAGCTGGTGCTAAACTAACAGTAATACGACCTTTAGGAAATTTAAATTTTGAATTTATTAACGCACTACGCACGCGTTCTTTGCTTTCACGCACTGCACCTTCGGGCAAACCTACGATAGAAAAACTAGGCAAGCCACTTGAAATGTGCGTCTCGATAATAACCAATGGTGCTTCCATACCTGTTGATGCACGGGTAAACAGTTGGCTTAATTGACTCATACTGCCTGTAAATCCTCCAAACTCCATCTGGGCTTGATGATAATTTTATTGCTCTTTGATGTTTGTCCTTTGATAAGCCTAAGATGTCCAGCAAGTGCAATCATGGCACCGTTGTCGGTACAAAAATCTTGACGTGGATAAAACACTTCGGTGCTTGATTTTATACCCATTGTGTCTAATGTGTTTCTTAATGCTTCGTTAGCACTTACGCCCCCCGCAACAACCAAAGCCTTATACCCTGTTTGTTTTAATGCTCGACGACATTTAATCATCAGTGTTTGTGTTGCAGCAACTTCAAAGGCTTTGGCAATATCGGCTTTTTGCATCGGATATTGTGTGAAAGTATTGCGTGCAAAAGTTTTGAGTCCGCTAAAACTAAAATCCAGCCCTGGTCTATCTGTTAGAGGTTTTGGAAATTCAAAAATTCCTTCTATGCCCCTTTGAGCAAGCATAGCAAGTGCTGGTCCACCTGGATATTCTAAACCCATAATTTTAGCGGTTTTATCAAAAGCTTCTCCCACTGCATCATCTAAGGATTCGCCCAAAATTTTGTATTGTCCTATTGCTGTAACATCAACCAATAATGTATGTCCGCCAGAAACCAATAATGCCAAAAATGGAAACTTGGGCTTTCTTGCTTCTAACAAAGGTGCGAGCAAATGTCCTTCCATATGATGCACACCCAAAGCAGGGATTTTCAGGCTCCAAGCCAAAGATTGTGCCACAGCACTACCAACCAATAACGCTCCTGCTAAACCTGGTCCAGCGGTGTAGGCAATTGCACTAACATCGCTAAGTTTGATTTTGCCATCTTTGAGTGTTGCCTTAATCAGTGGCAAAACACGCTGTATGTGATCGCGAGATGCCAATTCTGGCACAACGCCACCATATTCTTGATGAATTTTAACTTGGGAAAATAACTGATGTGCAATCAAACCATCTTTTTGCGAATACAGTCCAATGCCTGTTTCATCGCATGAGCTTTCTATGCCTAATGTGATAAAATCAGCCACGCTCACCCAAGTATACCTCTCGCACCCTATCGTTGTTCAAAATTTGCTCTTTGCTGCCTTCAGTAATGATTGAACCACTGTGCAATACGTAGGAGCGATCGCAGGTGTCAAGCACTTCACGATAATTATGATCAGTAATCAAGATACCGATACCTTTGTTTTTTAAATGTAGAATAATTTGCTGTATATCACCCACAGAAATTGGATCAACCCCTGCAAAAGGCTCGTCTAACAAAATAAATTTTGGCTCCATTGCCAATGCTCTAGCAATTTCTACGCGTCGCCTTTCGCCACCAGATAGACTTAGCCCTTTAAGTTTGCGAATATGTTTGATACTGAATTCTGCTAATAATGCCTCCAGATGTTGTTTTTTAGTATTTTTATCTAAGGATTGATTAATCTCTAAAACTGCCATAATATTATTTTCAACAGATAACTTTCTGAAAACAGAAGGCTCTTGGGGTAGGTATCCCAACCCTAATTTAGCGCGTTTATGCATTGGCAGGTGGTCAATCTTACGGTTGTTTAAAATGACCTGACCAGAATCAGTTTTAACCAACCCACAAGTAATATAAAAACAGGTAGTTTTTCCCGCTCCATTTGTCCCTAATAATCCGACTATTTCGCCACTTTTTACAAAAAATGAAACGCCAGAAACCACATCTCTACCCGCATAGGTTTTGCTGATATTAATAACTTTAAGTGAATGATGTGCTAACACAGAACCTAGCTAAGCGCAAATTTATATGTAATTTCCATCGTCCGATAATACCCGATTCAAATCTTTATTTGTAGCACTTGATAATTCACCCTTTAACTTATTCTAAAAACCTATGATTATTTGCACTCATTTCATTGTCGCCATAGCACTGTTTACATTACTCATCGTTGTTATTGCAAAACCAGCAAAAATCACTAAATTTTTCATTTTTAACGATTTAAATCAATCTCTAAAAATTTAGCCGATAAGTTATAAATTAAGTTGATTATTTTTTAAAATTGTATGCAGAAGACATATAATCGGCAACCTTTTTTGTTTCTTAAAAGAACAAGACATGATTGCACAAAACAACACAAACCATAATCGCTTTGAGTTGTTATAATGAGCGTATTTGTCATTCATAAATAAAATATGCAGACGAGTTATGATATTGTTGTGATTGGTGGCGGACCTGCAGGACTGAGTTTTGCGTGCTCAATGATAGGGGCTAATGCCAAGGTATTAGTAATAGAAAAAGCAAGTATTGACATCATTTCTGCGCCTCAACCTGACGGTAGAGAGATTGCATTAACGCACCTATCCTTAGAAATTTTAAAAAAATTAGGTGTTTGGGATTTGCTGGACCAAAAACAAGTTTCTTTACTAAAAGAAGCTAAGGTGTTTGATGGTGATAATCCACTATCTTTGTTAAACTTTAAATCTAGGTCTGCAAATGTTGAGGCTTTAGGCTATCTAGTGCCAAATTATCAATTACGGCAAGCACTTTATCAGCGTGTAAAACCAGAGAAAAATATCACCATTATGACCGATAGTGTTGTTGATGATGTAGTCAATCATGCGTCTTATTCACAGGTATTACTTGTCAATGGCAAAACGATTGAGGCTAAATTAGTGGTTGCAGCCGATAGTCGTTTTTCTAATATTCGTAGAAAAGTTGGCATTCCAGCAATTATGCAAGATTTTTCTAAGGTAATGATTGTAACGACAATGAAGCATACAAAAAGCCATGATAATATTGCTTTAGAGTTGTTTGATTATGGGCAAACTTTAGCATTATTGCCGATGGTTGGCGATGAATCCTCTGTTGTATTAACTGTAAAGACGCAAGATTGTAGGAAAATGCTCGAAATGAATGCAAAAGATTTTAATGCCAAAATGACACAAGACTTCAAAGGCAGAGTAGGGCAAATGACACAAGTGGGTAAGCGTCATTCTTATCCTTTGGTAGGGGTACATGCAAGGACTTTTATTGCTGAGCGTTTTGCCTTGATTGGCGATGCTGCAGTAGGTATGCATCCAGTAACCGCACATGGCTTTAATTTAGGGCTTAGAGGACAAGATATTTTAGCAACCTTAGTTAAAGAGGCTTTGGCGCAAGGACAGGATATCGGCACCAAAGATTTACTTAAGAATTTTGAAACCCAACACATTAATTTGAGTCGGGTTATGTTCTTTGGCACTAATGGCATTGTGGCATTGTTCACTAATGATGCGCCAGCGTTTAAGCAAATCAGAAGATTTGTATTAAAGTTTGCCGAGCACTTTCCACCCATTAAACATTTAATTACTAATCATTTAACTGAAGCCAAAAAATCCGCATTCCCCACACTCAAAAAAGTGTTCACCCATAAATAGTCCAACAATATTTGCATAGGTGCTATATATTTAATTGCCTTTGGATTGTATGTGGTGTTCTTGACTAATTGTTTATCAAAATATATTGATTTGCTTTAGTGGTGTTAAATTTTTAGCTATTTGAGATGGTTTTTATTAGATTTATTGCTTGTAATCTACACATTATTTTTTTTACCCTTCTTGTTGTTTTTAATTAAAAGCAATTTTTTGCTAATTGTTTCCACTAGCGTTTGTTTTTACTCATTTGTTTGTCGATGGCAAATATAAATGTATCATATAAAGCATAGAGACTACAACAATGTTGATTTGTTAAGTTAGAGCAATTATTCTTATGAAAAAGACACTCAAAATATTTGCACATAACTTGCTTGATAGTGCTAAAGATTTAGCACCAATTATTTTGGTTATTGGTTTTTTT
>CALFDA010000023.1 GCA_937950605.1 uncultured PS1 clade bacterium
AACACCGTTTTACCAGCACCGCCTTTGGTTGATATTATCGATATTGTTGTTGTCGTGGGTTTCATAAACAATCCTTATTTGTTGAGAACCGACAATAATGCAGATAGAGATTAACTAATCAATATTCTAGCTATTTGTATATGGTGGGTCGTGAGCGATTCGAACGCTCGACCAGCGGATTAAAAGTCCGATGCTCTACCAACTGAGCTAACGACCCATAAAAAGGCGAGATTATACCGTAATTCAGTTAAAAAAATTAATCCCTATTGACAACTTCCTTAAGTGTTTTGCTAGGTTTAAAAAATGGCATAAATTTCTCTTCAACTTGTGTTCTTGCTTTAGTCTTTGGATTAATTCCTATGCGTGCTTTTTTGTGCCTTCTGTAAAAACTACCAAACCCCCTAATTTCCACACCTTTGCCAGAAACAATGCCCCGTGTTAATGCTGTTAGAATAGTGTCTACGCATGCCTTTGTTTGCGTTTTAGGCAACACAGAGCACTCCGATAATTTATCAATAAGTTCTGTCTTTTTCATCGATTCGCCCTAAATTAAACACCAAAGTAACTGAAAATTTTTAATCTTTAGCTTGTTTTAATAAATCACCTAAAGTTGCGCCTTCAGCCGCCTCGGAGGATTGCTTATTGTAATCTGCCATCGCTGCTTTTTCTTCAGCCGAATCTTTTGCCTTAATGCTAACTGCAATATTGCGAGATTTTCTATCAATATTAACGATTGCCACTTCAACTTCATCGCCAACTTTTAATATAGCGTTTATATCATCAACACGGTCTTCTGAAATTTCACCCGCTTTCAAGTAACCAGTAACACCTTCTGCCAATGTAACCACTGCACCTCTTGCATCAACTTCAAAAATAACACCCTTAACAATAGCACCTTTTTTGTTAAATGAAGTATAAGACGTAAAGTCGTCTTTATATAACTGCTTAACACCCAAAGAAATGCGCTCTTTCTCGGCATCAATATTTAGAATAACAACATCAAGTTCTTGACCTTTAGAATAATTAGAAATCAATTCATCTGCGGGTAGTTTTTCCCAAGAAATATCTGCCAAGTGAACTAGCCCATCAATTCCACCAGGAAGCCCAACAAATAGACCGAAATCCGTAATAGATTTAATGCTAACATTAATACTATCACCTTTATTATGTGTTGCTTCAAAAGCCTCCCAAGGATTTTCTTGTGCTTGTTTCATTGACAATGAAATACGATGCTTAGATTCCTGAACATTTAACACAACCACATCAACTTCTTGACCTAATTTAACAAACTTAGACGGACGCGTATTAGCGTTTGTCCAATCCATCTCTGAAACATGCACCAAACCTTCAACGCCCTCTTCTATACGCACAAATGCGCCATAATCTGTTAGATTAGAAACCGTACCCGAAATTTTCTTGCCTAATGGTAGACGATCAGAGATATTATCCCAAGGGCTTGCAGTTAATTGCTTAAGACCCAATGAAACACGCATTTTTTGTTTATCACAATTTAGCACTTTGACCTTAATTTTGTCTCCAATGTTTAATTTTTCAGAAGGATGATTAACACGTTGCCAAGAAATGTCGGTAATATGTAGTAGACCATCAACACCGCCAAGATCAACAAATGCGCCATAATCAGCCAAATTCTTAACCACACCTTCAATTTCCACACCTGTTTCAAGTGTCTCAAGCAGAGCCTCTCTGTCTGCAGAATTAGCTTCTTGCATTACAGCTTTTCTAGAGATAACAACATTGTTTCTGACTTCGTCCATTTTGATAACAATCACCTCAACTTCTTGACCAATCAGGCTAGCGAAGTCCTTAACAGGGTGTGTATCAATCAATGAACCTGGCAAAAAAGCTTTAACAACACCAATATCAACTGTTAAACCGCCTTTAACAGAACCAGTAACAACACCAGTAACCACTTCTTTAGTACTCATTGCAACCTCAAGTGATTGCCATAATTTAATGCGTTTTGCTTTCTCACGGGACAATAAAGTATGACCTAAACCATCATCAATAGATTCTAAGGCAACTTCTACCACATCGCCTTCGGCAATTTCTAACTCCCCTTTAGCATCTTTAAATTGATTTAGGGAAATAAAGGCTTCTGATTTTAGTCCAACGTTAATAACCGCTCTCTCACGATTAATTTGAACCACAGTACCCATTAATAAAGCACCAACTTTTAAATTTTGTTGTTCTTCGCTGTTTTCAAATAGTTCTGCAAATGATTCTGACATGTTGTTTTTGATATTGACCGCTAAACACTCCAACAACGGTATAAGCTGGGTTTTATCGGGTTAGTTTATTCATAAAACCTGACCGCTCAGGTCTTAACATACTAATTCGCCCACTTGGGCAATGACTTCATCAATTGACAATTCTGTTGTATCAATGATAAGTGCGTCCTGTGCAGCTCTTAGCGGAGAATTTTTGCGAGAATAGTCTCGCTTATCTCTTTCCACTACATCTGCCAAGATTTGCGAGATTATACCTGTGCTACCTTGGTTTTGCAATTGCCTTAAGCGTCTTTGCGCGCGCTCCTGCGCACTAGCAGTTAAAAACACCTTAAATGATGCGTCGGGAAACACCTCTGTCCCCATATCACGCCCATCTGCAACTAATCCCGGTGCTTGTGCAAAATCTTGTTGACGTTTTAATAATGCCGAACGCACCACAGCAATAGTTGCAATTTTGGATGCCATTTCTGCGGTTTGTTCGACACGCAAAATTTTAGAAATATCTCTGCCTTCTAAAAATACACTAACCAATTCACCACCTTGCTCAGTTTTAAACTCTAAGTTCAGTGTTTGTGCAATTTTTACTAAAGTTTTTTCGTCTTTAATATCTGCACCTGCGATATCAACCGCTAAAGCAAAAGCACGATAAATAGCGCCAGAATCTAACAAATGCCAATTGAGTTTATGCGCCATCGCGCGCGCTACTGTGCCCTTGCCGACACCACTTGGTCCATCAATTGTAAGTATGTTTTTCACTATTTTAGGTAAGTATTATTTGCGTCACAAAGCGAATCGACACACTCTTGCTAGGCATAATAAAAAAGTGTGTGATTTTAGCGATTTAGTGTAGTTAGGACAACAAAACAAATTAATCGTTTTCAAATTTAGATACCCGAATTTTTCCATTCACCATTTTTGATTTTCGTTTATTGATTTTTTCCATCTTTTGCCAAAAAGCTTGATTTAAATCAAACTTGCCGCTAATCGCTGTACCAATTAACAAAATCAATAAATCTGCTGATTCTTCAGCTAAATCAGACTTAGATTTTCCCTTAGTTATACAGGCTGATACTTCACCTAATTCTTCTACCATAAGTGCCACACGGTAAGCTAAGTCTTCGCCACCATTGTTTTTAAAATCATGCTTGTTATGAAATGCCTGAACTGTCGC